>JBIKVI010000228.1:0-7173 GCA_044356935.1 Silvanigrellaceae bacterium
CATGAGGAGGCCGAGCCCGATGGGCAACGACGACTGGTCGGCCTCGTGACACAGGCCTGTTTTTCTAACTCCGCTCGCCATCGCGAGATGTTGGCCTTCACATCCGGGTCCACGGCTATGCTGTCGTCGAGGACGATGGGTGCACCAACGCTCGCTCGACTGTCGAACTTTCCCTCGCTATCGAACTCCAGGTCCAGCCTCCCAAGGACTCGACCCTGGCTCGCGGAATGAACAATGAGAGCGTCACCGTTCTCGCGTCGCACGATGGTCGGATAGGTGTGACTCGCGTTTCGACGTTGGAGGAAGTCGAAAGGCACGTCTCCGGAATAGAGGAATGTGTGCGAGTGCCCGCCCAAAATGACGTCTATCTCCGGGTAGGCTTGCGCCAAGCGCTTGTCGGCAGGATAGCCGATGTGCGTGAGGGCGATGAGGACGTCCGCTTGGTTCTCCTGCCTCACCTTTCGGAAGAATGATGAAAGTTGCGCGTCGGGACCACCTCCTGCGGCCAAGTACGGGTTGAACTCGAGGCCGTTTCCCAACTTGGCGAACTCGGTCATCTCATTCGTGGTCAGGGCGACGACCGCGACTTTTCGACCTCCGGCTTCGAATACCTTGTGGTCGACCAGTCGCATCCAAGGATCGGCGTTTGACGGGAGTGACGCCTTGCTCAGATTGGTGCTGATGAGCGCGGTTCCGCTTCGTGCGAGCGAGGTGAAATGCTCTTCCAGAAGGGGCAATCCATCATCTACCTCGTGGTTGCCAATCGTGACGGCTGCGTACCTGAGGAGATTGAAGAACTCCGTCAAAGGGCGCTCGCCATCCGGTAGCTTTGCGTCGACGTGAAAGTGTCTGTAAAGAATGTCGCCTTGGAAGAGGTCCCCTGGAGTGCCACCCGTTGTCCAGGACACCTAGCCTCGGGTTGAAACAGACCGCAGGTACTCCCGCGGCGACATCAGCTTGAGCCCCTTGTGTGGGGCAAATTCATTGTAGTCTTCGAAGAAGGCTGCAAGCATCGCAAGAACGGCGCTGCCGGACTCGAGGCGTGCTGGGTAAAGGTAGTCACGCTTGAACGTCTTCACGAAGGCTTCAGCCATTCCGTTACTCTCGGGCGAGTATGCGGGCGTGGTGCAAACTTCAAATCCAAGCATGCGCGCAAACGCGATGGTCTCATGAGCGGTGTAGGCGGGGCCATTGTCGCTCAGCCACTGCATCGGGCGAGGAAGACGATCCACGTCGCCGAAGCGCTGCTCGACGGATTCAGCAATCAGATCCCGGACAATCTCGCCCGTGATGCCGCCAGTGGTGGCCTTCCAAGCGATGATCTCGCGATCGTGCGTGTCCAGGCTGAAGACAACGCGAACGACATCGCCGTTCCAGCAGCGGACGTCAAAGTGGTCCGAACACCAACGGAGGTTGCTCGCGAGTGTAGTCACTTTGCCGTCGTGAGCTCGTGTTGGCTTGCGATTTGGTCGCAACAGCGTGAGCCCCTCGGCGCGCATCACTCGGTGTACGCGCTTGAGATTGAGCTTTTCCGCGCGTGAACGGTTGAGGACCGCCGTGACGCGCCGGTAGCCATAAAACGGCCTTTCGGCGACCACAGCACGAATTTCAGCCGCGAGCTCATAGTCGCCATGCCTAGGCTTTGAAACTGCCTTCTCGCCGCCCAATCGAAGCCGTTCGCAGACGTTTGAGCGTGCGACCCCGAGGAGCTTGCAGACCGTGCTCACTTGCCGTCCTTTTTCGCGGGCAGCAGCGACGGCGAGATCAGTTTTTTTTCCTTGGCCAGCTCCAGGATGTCCTTCATGACCTCGAGTTCGTGGGTCTTGCGTCCCAACGAGCGCTCGAGCTCGCGGATGCGGGCTTTGAGGGCCTTGACCTCACTCGCCGGAACGACTTCTTCCTCGCTCTCGACCGCCCTGATCTCGCCGTCCTTCATGAGCCGCCTCCAGGAAAAGAGCTGACTTGGCGAGATCTCGTACTTCCGAGCAACCGCCGAAGTACTCATACCAGGGAGTTCGGCCTCCTCCACAAGCGCAATCTTCTCGGCCGCTGAAAACCTTCTCCGGGGCTGTTTCCCGTGAGCGAGCAGGATCTCTCCCTTGATTGCCATGACCAGTAGTCTCCTAGACTTGAAGACTAGGTGTCCGGTTCAGACGGGGAGCACTACATCCCCCGTGTCGAAAAGGAGGACGCGGTCTCCGAGAGCGCTGCGGGCCTCCTGGACGGCTGAGTAGAGCCTCGCGGCTCCTCCCACGCAAAGCCGCGCGTCGTCTTCTTCTTGGCTGCAGCGGGTGCCGTCACGCTTGAGGGGGATGAGCTGCGCGTGGATGTCGCCCGTGTGAAGGATTCGGATCGACTGTCTTGGTGTTGCCGTCGAGTTCGATGCGGCAGTCATGAGCTTGCACGCATGAACACCGGTTGTGAGCGCCAGGATCAAAGACGCGAAGCGGATTCTCCGCGCCATTGGTTTCAGTGGGTTCCGTGCTTTGTCTAGTGGCAAGGAAGATTCCTCCAATGGACGGCGGGTTGGTTGGCACAAGTCCTGTCATATGTTGCCTTAACCGCGATACGTCCTGTGCGGGACGAGTCAGGAGCGTGGCGGCTGAAGGGGGCGGTGCCGAATGCGACAAGGGAACAGAGGCGCCAGTGCGAAGGAACATCGCGTGTTTCATTCGCCAAGCGGCAAGCAGCCTTTGCGAGTCGCCTTGAATTCTGGTCACCTTGCCTTCGGCCGGCTGGCCGAGTATCTTTGCGCGAGTGAATGCGCATCACGACGTTCCTTTCTTGTTTCTACGTCGGCCACCTCCCGAATTCATCGGGTGGCGGCCGAAGTTGGATGTTTAGGAGAATCCGTCATGTTTCGATTCACTCTCCGCGCGGCGAGCCTCGCCGCCTTCGCGCTCGCTTGTTCTTCCGCCGACGCCGCATCTAGAGGACAGGCAGACGCGGAATCCGCTGGTTCGGAAGCCTTCGTGCCCGGTGTGCTCGACGCGCGCCTCCCGCTCGGCGGCAAGACCCTCGACGTAACCTGGTACCTTCCCGAGGCGGAGTCTCGCGGGTTCGTTGTCCTCATGCATGGATTCTCGCGAAACAAGGGGCACATGCGCGACTTAGCCGGTCGTTTGCGCGATCGAAGCCTTGTCGTCCTGGCACCCAACGTGGGGCTTGGTGCCATCAACGACACGTCGTTCCTCGAGCGCATGGCCGACGACGTCAGTGCGCTCACGAGCGTCCCCGGCACGACGTTTGCACTCCCCGAGCGCATCGTGTTCGCGGGGCATTCCGCCGGCGGCAAGAACGCGGCCCTCATGGCGGCCCACTTGCGCGTGAACTTGGGTGAACGCCTCATGGGAGTCATGTTGCTCGACCCCGTCGAGCGCGAGGGCCAACTTGAGCAATCGTTGGTGTCGCTCGACACCGCCGGCGTGGAGATCCTCTCCTTGCTCGCAAAGCCGGGTTCTTGCAACGCGGGTGGCAATGCGGCGCCGCTCCTCAAGCGCCTGCCCGTGACCTTCAAGGGCCTTCTTTTCGCCAACGGTACGCACTGCGACGCCGAAGGGTCCACCTCCGATTTCGTGTGCAAGCTTGCCTGCGGTGCATCGCACGAAAAGACTGTCGTGAGCACGCAGGAGTTCGCCGTTCACTGGGTCGATGGCTTCTTCGCCGGCCGCACCCCAGCCTATTTCCCGGGCGGGGAAGTCCTGGGAGATGCCCTGCGCGACAAGCTCGCCACGCTGTTGGAGTAATCGCATCCGTTCCCACCGAGCCAATTTCTTGTCTGCGCGCGGCCATCCGAACTTGTTACCCTCGGAGAAGGTTGCGGAGCGGGGGACTTCACGCGCATGACTGGGCGTTTGGCAAGGTGCCTCGTAGTGGGACTCAAGGGAGCTGCGCTCGTCGGCTTGCTCTTGTACCCCTCCGGGCGATTCCAATTCCCGGCCCAGGTCCATTTGCGGTTCCTGCACAAGGGCGCGTCCCCCGGTGCGGTCGAGGTTCCCCTCGAGGACGTCTCTCGGAGCGTCCCGAACGTCGCTGAAACGGAGTTCGTGCGACAGGTCTTGCGCATCATCGACCAGCATTACGTGCAGCGCGATAGGCTCGATCCGGTGCGTCTTCTCCAGTCCGGTTTCCAAGCGCTCGCGAAGGACACGGGCGAGGATGTCGAGTTCGTGCGCGATGTGGAGCCGTTCCTTCACCGCGATTTCGACCGCAACGTCGTTCGTCTTTGCGCGTGGCGCGCGGAGAGGCGAGTGGCTTTCTGTGAGGCGGGTGCCAGCGCGGGAAGGTTGGCTCAGGCGGGTGGGGAGGCGTTTGGGCCGCTGGCGCAAGTCGACCCCCTTTCCAGGGGGCGCCTGCGCTTCGCCGCCAGGGGAGCACCAAGCTCCGATACGGCGACGCCTTCGGGTGTCGAGGGTGGTGCCCAAGCTCCTTTCGAGACTCCAGCAGTGAGGGTGGGAGAGCGTGTCTTCTACTCGAACCAATCGTCGTCCATCGGACTGCGTTACATCGAGAGCTTGGCGCGACCCGTGATGTCGGAAATCGTGCGCGCGCGTCGCGTGCCGCCCGCGAAGGCCATGCATGCCTTCCTCAATGGGTTACTGGACGAACTTGATCCACACAGCAGCTATTTGTCGATGGACGAGTACAAGGAGCTGCGCAGCGGCACGCGCGGACAATTTGGTGGCGTGGGGTTGGTCATCGACGAAGTTCATGAGCTCCCTCTCATCCGCGAGATCGTCCCCAACAGCCCAGCACACATGGCCGGCATCAAGCCGGGTGACGTGCTCCTGCGCGTGGGGTCAAAGGTCGTTTCCTTCCTCCCGCTCGATGCTGTGCTCAAAGAAATACGCGAAGTCACCATGGACGCGCCCACGCCGGTCTGGCTCTACAGGCCCGGCAGCGGACGCATCTTCAGGGTGTTCCTGACGCGAGAGGAAATCCCGACTCGAAGCGTTGAAACCAAGGTCGTGCTGTCGCGCCCCGATGTGCTGCATGTGCGCGTTACGGGATTCTCCAGCCACACGGCCGACGACATCCTGCAAGCCTACGAGGATGCCTTGCGCGCATCGCGGGATGGCCTGCGCCTGTTCATACTCGACCTGCGCGGCAATCCTGGTGGACTCCTCGATCAAGCCATCCAAGTCGCCGATCTCTTCCTGCGCCAAGGGCGAATCGTGTCGACGCGATCGCGTTACGACGAGCAGGTTGAGTTCGTCACCAAGGGACGCAAGATCGATTTGCCCGTCGCGGTGCTGGTCAATTCCAGCAGCGCGAGTGCGAGCGAGATCGTGGCGGGCGCGCTCAAGGACCACGACCGGGCTGTCATCGTCGGAGAGCGTTCCTTTGGGAAAGGAAGCGTGCAGAGCCTTTTCGAACTGGGCTCCGGCACGGCGCTCAAGCTCACCATTGCGCATTACTTCACGCCTTCGGGCCAGAGCCTCCAGAGCGTGGGGGTGATGCCGCACGTTCAGGTGAAGCTCGTCC
Source organism: Silvanigrellaceae bacterium (assembly GCA_044356935.1). Classification (GTDB taxonomy): domain Bacteria; phylum Bdellovibrionota_B; class Oligoflexia; order Silvanigrellales; family Silvanigrellaceae; genus JADCJN01. The sequence goes on from JBIKVI010000228.1 coordinate 5,485, forward strand.
AGACGCGCCCCGGTGCTTTGTGGATGTCAGGATCCAGCGAACCGGAGCGCGAGGAGTCACTCAGCGCACACCTCGACAATCCCGATTCACGGCAAGTGAGGTCGACACTCCCGCTCGCCACGCGTGGCACCGAGGACGGTGTCGTGTGGTCCCATACTGCACCTAGCCATGCGCGTGTCGAGGGACTCGAAGAGCTCAACTTCTCTTACCCCTCCATTGAGAATCTCGAGTCGGTCACCGACCTGGGTGTCGACTCCGTGGCGCGGGTCGGAATCGGACTCCTCGATCGCCTCCTCGAGAGGGAACCGCGCATGGTGAACCTCACCGTGGCGGCTCTTCCGGATGCCCTCGACGGTCTGCAGAAAAGCGAAGCGCGCCTCCTGCGCGCGGCGGGCCTGGGCGCTGCATCTGCCGCGCAGGTCGCGGCCGCGGCCCAATCGGGTGCCGAAGACGTCGGCATCCTCGGGCGACGGGGCGATCGTGCCCGCAGGGAGAACGAGGCGCGGCGGTTCGTGGAAGCCACCGAATCGTTTTTCGATCCCGAAGCTGGCAACGAAACACGCGATACCTCGGGCGTCCACCCGGGGGATGATCTCTCGCTCGCCGAGCCGGTGCGTCCGCGTATCGGTGGGTTCGAGAAGCTTTTCGTGCGATCGGGGCTCGGTGAGCACGGGGTGAACACCTGCTGCCACCACGACGACTACATGTTCCGCCTGACCGGTGAAATCCCGGATGCACCAACGCGCGGTGCAACGGGGTTCGTCGGTATGCGCCTCGAGGAGAACGCTGACGGGAACCTGGTTTGGGTTCCCGCTGCGCTCCGGACCGAGGGTAAGGGAGTGTGGACGGGCGGGTTCACAATTCCGCAGGTCTTCCGCGCCTTCCTGTCAGAACAGCCCCGTTCGGGAGGCGGCGGGGTGAGCTTCTTCTTCAAGCGGCGTCTCGCGAGCGCCCCCGTCCTTCTGGGGGTGCTGCCTCTCGAACGGCACGGGGTCGCCGACGAAGGGGGCGAGATCGGGGCTCCAGGACGGGACATCACTCCCCGCCTCGATGTCACGTTGAAGCGCACGCCGCAAGGCGACGTCCTGCAGGTCCGTGTTGCGGGCAAGTCCGTGCCCGTCGCGCCGCGTTACGTCTTGGTGCTCGTGCCCCTGGCTGACGGGAGGCTGGAGTTGGGCCGTCGGGCTGTTTCGTTGGAGCCCTCGTCAACGGGGGATCTCATGGGAGAGGTCTCTGTGACCGTACACGATCGGGGAACCCCCCTGCAGGGGCAGTCGTTCGGGGGCGTCATCGGCGGCATCCTGAGGACGGAACAGGGCGAGGTGCTTGGGAAGTGGCCCATTGCTTATGTCGACGAGGATGGCCTGCGCACGGCCCGCACTTTACCCGCGGCTATCGTGGAAGGGCAAAGCGCCGAGGAGTGAGGTTTAGGGCTTGAACGTGAAGGTGTGGATCTCGTTCTTGTCGTATGCAGGAACGAAGATTTCAGTCCAGCCGTCGCCGTCGACGTCTCCTACGGCCGACATTCCAACGGTGGCCTTCGCATCGAGGAGGATTCTCTCCTCGTAGCTCCAGTCGCCTTTGTCCTGCGATTTTGGAACGAGGAGGTGGGCCCGTTGGGAACCGTCGCCATTGACGAGGATGAAGGGCTTGCCCGCCGAAACCTTCGAGTACGGGTGGAAAGCGACG
>JBIKVI010000059.1:0-18408 GCA_044356935.1 Silvanigrellaceae bacterium
AAGCCAGGTGAGGAGGTCCACGTAGTGGCTTGCCTGGTTCATGAACGCGCCGCCGTCGAGCTCCCACGTGCCGCGCCACTTGGCTTGGTCGTAGTAATCCTGCGGGCGCGTCCAGAAGACGTTGGCGGCGATGGAGGAAATCTGCCCGAAGCGGCCAGCGGCGATCTGCTTTTTGAGCAACGCCACGGTGGCGTTGAGGCGGTTCTGCTTCACCACGTAGAGATTCTTGCCCGCCTCGTCGCACGCGCGCACCATCATGAGGCCGTGCTCGTAACGAGTGGCCATGGGCTTCTCGGAAATGACATGGGCTCCCAAGCGTGCGGCCTCGGCGGCCTGGAACGGATGCTGGCCACTGGGCGTGCAAAGCGATACCACCTCTGGCGTGGTCTGCTTCATAAGGTCGGCGATGGTGGCGGTGGCGGGAACGCCATAGGCGTCATGGGCCTTGCGGGCATGCGCGGGATCGTTGTCACACGCGCCCACGAGCAGGTAGTCGTTGGAAAGTTCTTTGATGGCGGCGAAATGGTTTGCCGAAATGCGGCCGCAGCCGACGAGCGCGATACGGATGGCCATGCGAGCGGAACTCCGTGCGGAGGTGTGGCGGGAGCGACGAAGCCCCGCGCCTGCGTTGAAAACAGGACTCAGTGTGGGGATACTAACAAAGCACTTCGCTTCCGAGTAGGGCGGTCATTCCCTTTCGCAGGAGCCGCCCATGAGCTTACGCGCGTCGACATTCGTTCTTCCCATTTTGCTCTGCATCGCGGCGATCCAAATGATGGCCGCCGCACTTTGGACGCCCACATCCGTCGCCCCCGATGAGGATTATCATCACAAACTTGTTCTTCAAGTGGCCAAGCAGCGCAACCCTCCGCTGTGGGCGCCGCGTGACACCGCCGAAACGGCCAGCCTCGGGCCCGTGAGCCGCTACCCGCACCTGTACCACCAGATTTTTGGCGCGCTGGCAGCCCTGCGTCCCGAGGGCATTTGGACCTACGCGTGGCTGAGGGCGTGGAACATCCCCTTGGCGCTGGCCACGCTCCTCCTCGTGTGGAGAGTGGGACTGGGGGCGAGTAGAGGCGATCGCAGAGGGGCCGCGGCGGTCTTGATTCTTCTCTCGAGCACGCCCATGTGGCTCTTTTTGGGGGGCATGGCCCACTACGACAACCTCACAAACCTGTTGGCCGTGACCGGCCTCGGACTTCTCTTCGCCCATGTGCGCTCTCCATCCGTGGTGCGCGCGGCGGCCCTGGCCGCCGTCTGCGCTACGGGGATGCTGGTGAAGATCGTCTTTTTGCCTCTCGCGTTTTTCCTTTTGGCCATCGCCTTCGTGGCCAGCGTCGCGGCGCTGCGTGACCGACGGCACAAAGGGAACGCATGGGCGACTGCCCTCGGATGGCCTTCAGGACGGCGCTCCCGCATGGGAGCCATCGCACTCATGATTGCAGCCCTCACACTGGGAGCGGCGGCGGCCAACCAATACAGCACCAACGTGTTGCGTTACGGCGCTATCACACCGCGCTGCGACAGCGTGCTCGACCCGGCGGTATGCGAGAAGCGCTACACCCAATTCCGCGTGGCCAAGACGCGCATCCGCGAGAACGCCGGCAATCCGCGCATGCCGCTTCCTGTTTTCGTGACCCGTTACGTTGGGGAGATGGACAGGCAATGGGACGACATCCACGGATACGTCTTCTTGCGCGTGCGCACCCCCGCCTGGCGCACCATCGCCTTTTGGCTTGCCGTGTTCGCGGGCGCGGGTTCCGCCTACCGCGTGGGGTGGCGACCCTGGCGGGATGCCGTTTGGGGCAGCGCCGCCCTCGTGTCGCTCCTCTACTTCCTCGTCCTCGTTTCGGAGAACTGGCTCGGCTACCGGGTTCAGGGCGCCTTCGGCGTGGCCATCCACGCCCGTTACCTCTACCCCGTTTACTTGGCGCTCGCGGTGGTGGCCTTGCTCCCGGTTTACCGCGCGCCGACGTCCTCGCGCGCCCGCTGGGCTGTGCTGGCGCTGGTTGCCGGAAGCCAGTTCCTTCGCGGGCCGGTGGATGCCGGTGGCGCCATGCGCGAGAAGATTCTCACAGGCTCTCCGCGCAAATGGCTGCCCTCGTCGCCTTAGGGACTTCGGAGTCAGAACCCCCTGCTGTGAGTGCCGTATTGCGTAAATTTTCGTGTCACACCCCCACGATGGCCCTGAACCCCTGAATTAAGCGTTGAGAACGACGGGTACCCCATGGTACCCGGAACCCTGCCGTCGTTCGTCAACTCAACTCTACTCAGGAGTCCCAATATGTTCAGGCCCTTCGCCGTTGTCAGCAGCCTCACCGTGTCCCTCCTCAGCGCGAACGCCTTTGCGGCGGTCCTCACGCTGGCCTCAGGCGATGCCATCACCCTGCAAACGCAAAACGGCCCCACCACCGTGCAATGCCAAGCGCCCGTGAGCGCACCCGGCGCGGCCGTCGACTGCGAATGCCGCCGCGGGCAGTTCTTCGAGTACGACCTCTACGTCATCAAGAACAACAGGGCGACGAAGGTCGCCAATTTCGACTCCCAAGGGACGTGCAATAACGCGTACCTCACGCCCACGGGCAGCTACTTCCGCACCTGCAATCCTTAATCGTCCGTTTCTCCAAGCAAGGCACTGACGTCAAGCTCGACACCCTCAAAGGGCTCTAGTCGGACCTTCTCGCCTAGCGTTGCCTCGGCATAAGGAAAGAAGCCGCCTTCGACCCACTTCATGGCTGTGAGCAAGGCGTCCCGATGGTCGAGTAGCCAGTAGTCTTCGACACGATGCTCGTGAAGAACGCGTTTCTTGCGAACATAATCGTCGCGCCGGTTCGTCGACACGATTTCGCAAATCCAGTCCGGCTTGGCTGCTATGCGGTTCCCTTTGGGACGTTCCAGATGACGGTCCCGGCGCCACCCGGCGAGGTCGTGAACGAAGCCATTGGGCCGGCCAGGGTAGAGGACGTGTGCCTCTGTCCCAATCCACCACCCTCCAGGGCCTCCTCCTCCTCCCCTTCGATTGAACGGGTCCAACGCACCGTTGAGTTTGGAGGCCGAAAACGAGTGCTCCGCACTTGGAAGGGTCCGGTAGACGAGTTGGCCTTCGATAAGTTCTGCACGCTCTTCGCCTGGGAGAGCGAGCCAGTCCTCAACCGTAACGAGCTTTCGAGCAGTGCTCACGAGAACCTCCGGAGGTATGCCGAGCTGCGTTGAGGGGAAACCGGCGCTCAGGGGAACGTCGTGCACTTTTCCTCAGCTTTCTTTCGACTCTAACGAAAGTCCGAAGCGATGGCGAACCCCCCACACCTATTGTCGATCGACACACTTGAACGCGTCTTTGCCCCTCAGCCGGCCTCCTTTACTCCGCGGTCCACGTGGCGGAGAATCGCCGCGGCTGGTGCCCAGCGTTTTTAGGACGCAGGACGCCCGCGGGCGCCGCAAGCCCACCGCACTTAAGCACACCACTGCACTCAAGCACACCTTCGCAAAACCCGAGGACCAAGCCGCCCATGGCCTTGTCTGCCCCCACGCCCCCCTCAGCACGCACCGAAGCCCCACCACTGCTCGAGCGCCTCGTGGGTCGCGAACGCCTCCAGTACGCCCGCGTCGTGAAGCTCCTCGTGCTGCGCGACCTCAAGATAAAGTACCGCGGCTCGTTCTTCGGTTACCTCTGGAGCATGGTAAACCCGCTCCTGTTCATGCTGTTGGTAACGGCCGTGTTCGGTCGCCTCGTGAGCGGCATCCCCAACTACGGACTCTATGTCCTGAGTGGCCTCCTGGCCTGGAACATGGGCTCCATCGCCATCTCGCTGGGCACCCACTCCATCGTCCTCAACGCCCACCTCCTGCGGAAAGTGCGGCTGCCCATGTGGGTGTTCCCGCTTGTTCCGTTGGGAACCTCGGCCACGAATTTCGTGCTCTCGCTCGGACCTTTCTTCCTCTTGTGGGCCCTGAGCGACGTGCGCGCCGAGGCGTCGCTCCTCGCGCTCCCACTAGTTCTAGGGCTCTACGCCCTGTTCATTACGGGCGTTTCGCTCACGCTCTCCACGCTCAACGTGTTTTTCCGCGACGTGGGCCATGTGCTCGAACCCCTGCTGCAACTCACGTTCTACGCGAGCCCCATCATTTACGCGCGCGACGTGGTGGCCATGCCGGAGGTGGTGCGTACGCTGCTAGGCTTCAACCCGTTCGTCCACTACATCGAAGGCTTCCGAGCGTGCCTCGTGCAAGGACGATTCCCCGACCCAGGAGCCTTTGCTGCCATGGCCGGCTTCGCCATCCTCTCGCTCACCGTGGGCGGAGTCGTTTACAAGAAGGCCAAGCGGAAGATCATCTTCAACATCTGACCGGGAGCTGTGATGTCCGCCTCGGGTTCCCACGACGCCACCGGTCCGGTGGTCGACGCCCGCAACGTGACCGTCGAATTCCGCACTCCCCACTTTAAAACGGCAACGTTCAAGGAGTGGGTGTTCAACCGGCTCAAAGGCCGCGGCGGCTACCGCACTTTCCGGGCGCTCAAGGATGCCCGCGTGGAGGTGGGAAGGGGAGAATCGGTGGCGCTGCTTGGCCACAACGGCTCGGGCAAATCCACCCTGCTCAAGGTGATTGCGGGAATAATCGATCCGCCCGGAGCGCGCGTGCGCGTCAACGGCCGCATCGCTCCCATGATTGAACTCTCTGCCGGCTTCGACGGCGAGCTTTCGGGCCGCGAGAACATCGTTCTTTCGTGCACGCTCATGGGCCTCTCGCCCCGCGAGATTTCCGACCGCATGGAGGGCATCATCGACTTCGCGGAGTTGCGGGATTTCATCGAAATGCCCTTCAAGAACTATTCGAGCGGCATGCAAGCTCGCCTAGGATTCGCCTGCGCCACGGCGGTGGATCCCGACATCATCCTCGCCGACGAGGTCCTTGCCGTGGGCGACGCCAACTTCTCGCGCAAATGCCTCAACCGCATCGCGGAACTCAAAGCCCGCGGAGCCTCGGTGATTCTCGTTTCGCACGACGCCTCGGCCATCCGCTTGTTTTGCGATCGGGCCTACGTCTTCGAAGAAGGCGTCATTCTCTTCGAGGGCGATGTGCACACGGCGCTGGGCATCCACGAGGAATCTCTGGAGCGACGCGGTCGGAAAGCGGAGGCGGTGGCACGCACACGGGCAGAAGAGGCGGCGGCACGCGGCGACTTGGGAAAGGCAGCCACAGGAACCGCCGCGCAGGCCCTCCCGGGCGTGGGCCTGACGCACGCCTTTCTGCAGGATTCGGCGAGATTAGTCTCGAAAGGTGAGGCTCTGGGTACTGCACAAAGTAACACGAACAGCTTCGACGTCGACGTGGCGCGGGCATTCGACCTCGCGTTCACCATCGACTCCCGCGACGACCACCTTTTTGAAGGAAACACGACACTGGGATTCACGCTGCTTTCGACCGACGGCACCCGCGTGTGCGGACATGAATCCGTATTCGAACGCCCTGCTGTTGCGCCGGACGCGCGTGGGTTGCGGCAACGCGTCGTGGCGTTTCGCTTCGAGACTGGCCTCGCGGAACTCGCCGCCGGAGGGTACCGCCTCATGGCACAGGTGCGCGATCGGAGTGGAGCCCGGCTGGTGTTCCTGCAGGAACTCGGTGAGGTGCGGATTTCCAATAGCCGCGCAGGCGAGAATGCCACCGGCGACATCATTCCCTTGGCCGGAAAGGTCAGCGCTCTGCCGGCGACCTGAGCACGCCAAAGCGGAATCCTGCGAACGACGCCCGTGCCGGCTCCAGGTGACGCCAACGGAGCCAGTTCCAAGAATCTGTGTGCGCCTCTCGGACGTCGAGTTCGAGGCCATTGAAGACGCCAATGAAGCTTCGAAGGCGGCGAGCTGAAGAATCGACCGAGCCCCTTAAGGGCGCCAACCTTCCAGGCGTAGAGTCTTCTGAATGCTCTCGACGTGGTGCTCAAAAACTCCACCTCGTGCTGCGAACTCGCGCCATCGCGTGCACGCGGCAACGACTGCGTCGATCACCTCGCGCGCCTTCGCGGGCCTCAAGTCGGCATCTTTGCCAAGTACCAAGAGGTCCCCGGTCTCGAGACCGTCGCTCTTGCCGTTGATGAGCATCTGGTGCCTGGCAGTCCAATCTCCCGTCGGATTGTAGGCGTAAGTCATGTCATATGCTGGCGAGAGTCGCCACGCCCCGGAGCGGTCCATGAGAAAGGCGATGTTTTTGGTATGATCGTCCTGATTGCGTGCGACCACGTTGAAGACCGCACGACGGTACATCTGTTCGAGATCGGGCGCTGCGTGGCTTGAAAGGCGGCGAATGGCATCGAAGGCTTGATGGTAGGAATGAACTCGTGCCTGGTTGAAGTCGAGATGAGCCATGGCGCACAGCGACTGCATGTGGATCTTTGCACCCGTCGAGGTCCGATCGAATCTACGCGTCATGAAGTGTGAGCGACCGTTCTCCTGCATGAGTTCACAAAGGCTCATTTCGATGCCGCAAGCCCGAGCCATCAGGTAGTAGGCGTACTCGATGGCTCCGTACCCGAGTGGGTCGTAAAGTTCCTTGTCACCGTTTGCGCTCACGCCGTCGAGCTTCAGAAGCCAGTGCGAGAAGCCTTCTGGTGCATCCGTCTGTCCTGAACGCACCGCACCCGTCGTTTCGTTGTAGGCGATGAGGCACTTGGCTCGTGCGCCTCCCGCGGACGTCCCGACCACGAGTAGACTCGTGAGGCCATCGCGCACCTTCTCTTCGTCGTCGCGTGGCAGTTCGACATTCACCGCCTGGCGACGTGCAAGCACGCTCGAGGCAAGGCGTACGAGCTCGTCAACGGCGAGGGGGCGTGAAGTCTCGGCCGTCGCGGTGGCGGCCGGCTCGAACTCGAGAGCTCCCATGCCGCGCTTGCCGATGTAGAGAAGCCGCTCGATGGGGTTCATACTTTCTGGCTCGCGGCCCTGCCTGGCGAGCCACTCCGTGATGAGCGCATTGCCGAATTTGTCGGGCAGCGAGTCGGACAGGAGGCCGGGGAGACCACGAAAAGACGTTTCCTTCAGTTCGGGGAACGAGTGAACCTGCCTGCGCGACCGAAGCTGCATCTTGAGGGGAGCGAGCGCGATGCCAGAGCGAGCAAACGCGGGGTCGTACTCGAACTCACCTACGCGGCGCTGGTTGTTCCAAGCTGCGTACCCGATAGTCGAGCCCCAAAGGATGACACGTGCGGTCGTCGTGGGCGTATCGCTCATTTTTCGTCTCCCCAGACCCAGGCAGGAGCCGCACTATCAGCAGTGGAGGCCGCGGTGGTGGTGGCCGGGCCCGCTCCTGCGCCTTGAGACCCCACCTTTGACCGTCGGGCGCGGCGCCGGGGTAGCCCTGTTGCACCTGTCGCCAGGAGAAGCGGCGAGGACTCGGGAGCGAATGCCTCCTCGAGGTCGCCGGCCCGGCCGAGAGCCTTGAGGACCGAAAGCAGCACGAAGAGGGACGGATTGGCTGCCCCGGCTTCCATGCGGTTGAGGGTTGGGAGCGAGACGCCTGCGAGGGTCGCAAGCTCCCCCTGAGAGAGGTTCTGGCGAAGACGCATCCCGCGGATGGCCTTGCCGAGCTCGATGGCGATTTGCTCGTTTGCCATGACGTTCCAAGATGTTGCCATGTTCCAACCTCCGCTTTAGCGTGTTTTGCACGTCTCGTGCCGTACCATATCATGAATCATCGGTTAAGTTCGAGTAGAAATGAATACCATAAGATGCAAAATACATCAATTCATGGTTTTTTGTATCATATAAGATTCATAATGCCGATATAATAACAAATCACGGATGACACTTTTCGCGCGAACGCCAGGGCTAGTCGGGGCGCGCTGACCGTGCTGCCGGTCGACACCACTGCGTGCCAAGTCGCGCCGAGAGGTGGACCACTCCCCGCAACTCAATTCGCGACGCGCGATGGCCTGCGCGCTCGCGCGACGTTGCGCCGCTGTTCTGGCCGCGGGGTAGCGTGTTCCCTTGGGTGCCGTAGGAGCGTCGAGCCGCAGTGGCATGGCCTCCTTCCTCGCGACGCGGGGCACTGGGACGCTCCCCTCCTCGACGAAGATGCGGCCCGGGCAGGACAGGGGAATGCAGGGGGGGGGGGCGCGAGGCGCAGGTGGCGAAGGGGGCGAAGGGGGCTCGGGTCCGCGCGTGTTCCCTTCGCGCCCGCGCACAGCCGCGCACGAGGACGGGCCTTGGCGACCGCACCGCCGCGCGGAGCATCGTTTGAGCGTGTTATTCGAGCGGGGCCCTGGATCACGAAGACCCCGGCGCAGACCCGCGGCGAGGCCCTTCGCACCGGGCTTGGCCTCCTGGATGTGGCTGGGGTTCTCGAAGGCTCTGGACTCGGTGTCGTTGCGAGCAAGGCGCGCGCAGCCGCAAACACCCTTTTTGAGGTGAGCCTCGGAATAGCGCGCGTGTCGGGACTCCTCGACGTGCCCCTGTCCGTCATGGAACTCACTGGCGTTACTCCAACCCTCGACGACAATGGGAACGTGGCCTTCCGCCAGGCGACAAACCTCGAGATCGCCTTCGCTGTGGCCGCTCTCGGGGCCGCAGGAGTCGCGTTCGCCGCGGGTGGTTGGGCTGCAGCCGTCGGGGTTGGTGTCATTGGTGGCCTCACCAAGGCCGCGAGCAAGGGGCTTGGCGCGCGCCTGGCGCTGAGTGAAGCGGAAGCCATTGCTCAGGAGGCCGCGAAAAGTGCCTCCAAGGTGGTTGCGAGGCTCGATGACGAGGGCGTGAAAGCGCTGGAAAGGGCGCTGGCCAATCGTCCGCGATACAGCGATCCAGCAGAAATAAGGAACGTCATAGAAACATTCGAGGTTGGCAAGATTGAACGTAACGTCCTTCCTCTTGACGCTGAGATGCTCGTATTCCGTTGGCACGACGCCCCGGGCGGACTGGCTAAAAAGAAAGGGTCTTACGTAACGACGGAGGATTTCCCGGACGCCAAGACGGCTCGGGAAAAACTAGCAATTCTTGATCATTGGAGCACTATGGAAGGAAAAGTGTTTTCCGACTTAAGCCAGGCACGGAATATTTCTCTGGTCCAACTGCGCCCCAGGGGTCCTACAATGGCGGAGCCACCCAGATTTTCCTTCCTGACCCAGAAAGCGCACTCGAGGAGATTATTCGATGATTCACCCTGATGCCCCCAAGGAAATTCGAGAGGCGTACGATCGTGCTAGCTCGCTGATCAGCATCGCAAAGAAGCAAGCGCAGGAAACTGGCGAAATAGCCGAAGTCGAAAATCTAGATTGGTTCTTAGGCTTTCTTGAGAAGGCGGTACATCTCATAGGCTCATCTGGCATGGAGCTGTTTCAAGCCAAAGGCATGATGAGAGCGCTTACCGATTGTGAACCTTCAACACCTCTGGAGGTCGCGCAAGCGATCGACGCATTCGCCAGCGTTGTAATGAAAGATGCGCAGGCGCGAGCCGACCAGTAAAGCCATTTACTGAGCCCCCATAAGAAGCCGAAGAACGACAGTCCGCAAGCATGGAAATTCGGAAGTCTAAGCGACCTTCCAGCTCAAGCCTGGCAGAGAGGTCTTCTTTGGTCGGGCATCTGCACAGGGGCCCTACCCGGGAGGCGGGAGGCAGGTCTACGTTCCTGACGGAGCCGAGTGGCGCGCGGCGAGAATTCCGACGCCCGCGAAATGCGGTCATGCGGGATATCCGAACGCTTAGACTTTGCCGAGGCGCCCGCGGATTCCATGGAAGGTTCCCCGCACGCACGCAGCGGCTTTCGCGCGCGCCGGCCCCTCTTCGTGGAGCACCACGAAGGCTTGCCAGAGCATATACTTCAAGCGCCAGGCCAGGCATGCGAAGCGCCACAAGCCCGCCGAGGCCCGCAACTCGAGCCACGTATGGTTCCGGCAAATATAGTAAAGCCGCAGCGCCGAGTAGTGGGGCAGCCTGAGCGTTCGGGCGGGGAAGCGTGTCTGTACGATGACCGTTGCACCCAAGGCATGACGCATGGTCGCCGCGGGAACGACAACGACGCGACGCCCAGCGGCGCGCACGCGCAGGCACATGTCGTGATCCACCCCGTCGATGAAAAGATCGCGGCGGAGAACTTCGAATCCTCGCAGTGCTCCCAGGCGCGCAAGAGTTCCCGAGGTGATGCTCGCATCGCAATCATAAAAAGGAAGGGACGCCGACTCGGCCCGCAGAGGACGGACGAACCGGAAACGATCGAACACCAGGCCATGCAGCGGCGCACCATCGGGTTCGACGACGGGAAGGCAGCAGGCGAGTGCGATGAGCGGGTCGCTCCCTTGTGCCGCGAGGAGCGCAGTGAGCGCGCCCGACGAAGGGATGCTGTCTTGATCGAAGAACCAGGCGTGCGTGAACTCCCGCTCATTCGCAAACTCGAGGGCGCGCGCGAGAGCCCCTGAGACCCCAAGATTCTCGGGGTGGTGCTCATAGTGCAACGAGACCGCTTCGAACGCGCCCACTGAACTTCCAGGCGGAAACAGCGGCTCGGGTGAATTGTCGATAACAAGGAGCGCCCCGACCGGCGTCGTCTGCGTCTCCAAGGCGCCGGCCAAAGTCAGCAGACCCTCTTTGTCGCCGTAGAGCGTTACGCAAGCGAAGACGCGCTCCATTTTAGTTTTCCCGATGGGCGACAATGAAGAGCCTCGCGCCGAAAAGACGCCCGACGACAGGGAGGCGCGAAAGCGGGTGAACGTGACGCAGCACGTTGTAGTGGGGAATAATCTCAACTTCAACACGCTCGAAGCCGGCCTTCCGCAGAAGGGCGATGTTGTGTTCGGCGTCGCGCACGGCGATGTGCTCGGGGAACTGCTTGAGCAGGAAGTCGCGCGCTTTCATGCGCTCCACAAAGAAGTCGAGATTGGGCGTATGGAGCACGAACTGGCCACCAGGCTTGAGCGCAGCACGAACCTCGCGACACGTGGTAAGCCACTCGTCGTCGTACACGTGCTCCGATACGTCGAGTGCCAGGGCGACATCGGCCCAAGCCTCGCCGAGCTGGGCGAGTCCTGCAGTAGACGTCGCGCGCAGGAAACGCGCAGCGAGTTCCGGGTTATGCTCCGCGCGAGAGCGCGCGAGGCCTAGTAGCTCATCGGAGAAGTCGACGCCCGTGTAGCGCCCAATGCCCCGGCCCGAAAGGAACGAGAGAGCCAGTCCGTTTCCGCACCCCACATCGAGTACTTCCGCGCCAGGATGGAACACCACGCGCGCGAGCAGTCCAGCAACCCGAGTCGGGTCCTGCTGGGCTTCAAACGTCGCGGCGTACGCAGCACCGTGAAGGGCTTCACGTTCCTGGCGGGAGAGGGGTTTGCTGCGCTGCGGGGTGTCCTCAGCCACGGCGGGACATGACCTTGAGATCTCGATTCGATTCCATGTCGAACCACATGGCGAAGAGAATGAACTGAGCCGCGGACAACGCGCAGAACACGAAAGCGATGAGATTCACGCGTGGCACCTCGCCGTGCATCAGCGTGAACACCACCATGCGCAGAGCGAGCGGAAGGCACAGGAGGCCAAGTCCAATTCCCATGGCGTAGAAGAACACAAGGGGGTGGAAATCGCGCACGACGTACTTTTGGAACATACGCTTGAAGAAGAGCTTCACGAGCAGCCAGCCGATGGAGAAGACCGCCTTCCGAATGCGAATGCCCGAGGTTTCCCCTATGCCGTACACCGGCTTCACGGGCACGTCACACACACGGAAGCTGAAGATGTTCAACGATACGAGGAGGTCGTTTGGCTGACCATAGCGCCTGTACATGCGATCCCAGTCGATGGTCCTGAGGGCCTCCGCGTTTATTGCGGTGTAACCCGTTTGGGAGTCGGACACGTGCCAGTAACCTGAGGCCACTTTGGTGAGGAGCGAGAGGGCGGCGTTGCCGAAGTAACGCACCTTGGGAATTTTTTTGTAGGCCTCGCCCGTGATGAGCCGATTGCCCTTACTGTAGTCGGCTTTGCCTTCCACCACGGGGTCGAGCAGTGCCGGGAGATCGGTGGGGTCCATTTGGGCATCGCCCGCCATGACGACCGCGACTTCGAAAGCATTGTCGCGCGCGTACTTGTAGCCTGCCGCTATGGCACCACCCACGCCGAGGTTTACCGGCATGTCGACGAGTACCACGTTTGTCTGGCCCGGCCCCCGGACCCTCTGCGCGTACTCGCGCACAATTTGCGCCGTAGCGTCGGTACTGCAGTCATTGCAAACAATAATGGCATCCACGAAGGCGGGCATCGTTTCGATGACGCGCCCGATGAGCTTCTCTTCATTGTGGGCCGGGACGACGACGGCAACGGAACGGTTCCTGTACATCGGCTGGGCCCGCGATTGATGTGAGCTTCAAATTGGCATAACTTTGCGGCCACATCATCGGCCGGAGCGCCCATCCTGTCAACGTCCTGCCCGGGAGCGACATGCGACGGGATATCAAGCCTCACGTCATTCTGCTCACATCCTCGTTCCCTCGTCTGGCTGCCGATGCGTCTTCCGGTGGAGGCGGATTCGTAGAACGACTTGCAAGTGGTCTGACTGAACATTTTCACGTCACCGTGGCCTTCCCAGACGCGCGATCGGCAACACGCGATTGCGCTTCCGGACCCGGGGAGTCGAAAGCCCTAGGGCTGGAAGCGTTCGCCGAAAATCCCTTTGGCATTCCGCTCGCAGGCGCCCCCGGCCTTGTCGACAACGTTCGACGCGCGCCCTGGAAACTCGTCCTCGTTCCGTTCTTCCTGGCAGGATTCTTCCTCACGCTCCGACGCCTTTTGCGTGAGCACCCCGGTGCGCGCGTCCAAGCCCACTGGCTTTTTCCCGCAGGCTTCGTTGCTGCGTGCGCGCAAGTGGTCGCGCTTGGACGCAACCGCTTCCCGCTCGCGTTGTGTTCCCACGGCTCCGACTTCAACGTGCTTTCGCGCGGCCCGTTCCGTTGGATTCTCCGCTTCGCTCTCGCGCGCGCCGACGTGCTGGCATGCAATAATGAAGAACACCTCGCCCTGGCGCGCCGTCTGGGGTTTCGAGGAGACGGCGCGGTCATTCCGCTGGGCGTCGACGTTGATGTTTTTGGCATGCGATCACGAGATCCGAGCTGGGAAACCCGCCTGCGCGGCGCGACGACGATCTTCGCGTTCACGGGAAACCTCATCCCCTCCAAAGGCTTGCCCGAGTTGCTTGAGGCCTTCGCACGTGTGAACGCGCGACACGGCGGCGCGCTTCGCCTCGTGCTCGCAGGGGAGGGCCCCTGCCGCACTGGACGCAATGAAATGACCGACGCGAGCGAAGGCATTCACTGGGCCGGGCGTTTGACACACGATGAACTCGCGAACCTCTACGCGGTCTGCGACGCGTTCGTGTTCCCTTCGCACCGGGAGGGATTCGGCCTCGCGGTGGCCGAGGCGCTCGCGTGCGGCCTTCCTGCGCTCCTCACGCCTTTGCCCGCGTTCGCGGCCTTCGCAGACCTCGAGTTGCCCTGCATTGCGCGCATTGCTGACGCGCAAGCCATTGATGATGCCATAGAGGCGTTCCTCGCCCGAAAGGACACGTACTTTGCAAGAAGAGACGACTTCCGGAACTACGTCGTCGAGCGCTTCTCCTGGCGCGACATCGCCGCGCGGCATGCGCTTCTCCTGGCGAGGCGCCCTTAAACTCCTCCTCACCGCGGTACTCCTGGCTGCGGTCTGGCGTGTCCTTTGGCGAAACGTGAGCCAGCTCGACTTTGGCGCGTTGGAACTCAGCCCGACCTGGCTTGCAGCATCGCTGATCCTCTACCTCGCCCACATGGCTTCGCAAGGTTTCCTATGGCACGAGCTCGCACGCCTGTGCGGAGCCCCCCTTCCTTTTCGGGAGTCCGGCCGCATTTGGGCTTACTCGCAGCCATGGAAGTACCTGCCCGGAAAGGTTCTCCGGGTTGGCTACATCATGTGGGCATACGCGCGCAATGGCCACGGCGCGCACAAGGTGACAGCCGTACTGGGTCTTGAGTTCGTCGGCAACCTCGCGGGCGTCATGCTCGTGGTGTCCGCTTGCGTATTCCTTGCGGGAACGGCGCTGCCGGAGGGATTCGCTGCCGCAGGCGCAGCGATCTTCGTGGCGAGCATCGTAGGGCTGCACCCTCGACTTCTCAACTTCGCACTGCAGGTGCTTTCGCGCATCGTGCGCAAACCACTCGGGGGCATGGACTTTTCGTACGCCCAAATCCTCGTGTCGGTGCCGGGCTACGCAGTTTCGTACCTCTTCCTCGCGGGCGCCAATTGGTGCCTGTACGCGTCTTTGCTCGGCACAAACGAAGCCCCAGGATTTGCTCTCGCGACGTCGGTGTTCGGGGCGGCGGGACTCGCGGGCACCTTCGCGTTCTTCGCTCCCGGCGGACTCGGCGCGCGTGAGGCTGTGCTGCAGCTCGGCCTCCAAGGCGCATTGGGAGGGCCCGTTGCTAGCCTGGTGACCATTGCTTCCCGCGCGTGGTTCACCGCGTGCGAAGTCGTGTTCCTTGGGGCGACCTGGCTCGCGTCGCGAAGGTCGCAGTACGACCCGGAAGGACCTTAGGTCCTACGTAAAAAACCGTTATTGCTTCGCTTCATGAATCGCAAACACGACTCGGGTCGCGGCGTCGGCTCGTCGGAGTTCAAACCCCTAAGGCTGGACAGTTTTCAACCGATATGGTCAGATGAACATGACTATAGGAGAGGGGCTTTCGAAACCATGGCCGAGATGAACGTAACTGCCTTCAAGGCTTCTTGCTTGGAAGTCATGAATCGCATCGAAAAGACCCGAGAGGAAGTCATCATTACTAAACGAGGAAAGCCCATCGCACGCCTCCTACCCGTCGAGCGAACTCAAGAAGCAGCCCTTTTCGGCTCGCTCAAGGGAACGTTCAAGATTCCGGACGACCTCTTGTTAAAGCCAGCCGCCCCTGTTGACGATTGGAACGTCGCGCGCGAGTGCGGCGAAAAGTGAAGAGGGCCCAAGCACTCCTCCTCGACACCCATGCATGGATTTGGATCATCGAAGATAGCGCTCGTCTTAGGACCGACGCACGCAAAATCATAGCCAGGGCGTCGAAAGCGGGACTTCTGCGACTCTCGGCGACAAGCGTATTCGAAGTCAGCATGCTCATGCGCAAAAAACGGTTTCTGAGCCCGGGCCTCGACCTGGAGAACTGGATCAACGAGGCACTCCTTGTGCCTGGCCTAACCGTTGTTCCTATCGATGCTCGAGTTGCTCTGCGGAGCCAGATGATCGGCGATGACTTCCATTCCGACCCAGCCGATCGCTTCATCGTCGCAACTGCTCAAATCGAGAACTGCCGACTGGCGACCGCTGACACCCTCATCCTCGCGTTCGCAGAACGGACAGGACTTCCGGTGCTGTCGCTCGCGTGAGCGCGAAGTTAAAGAGTCGGAAGGCTTCCCGACGCGCACACGCCCGTAGCGGGAGTGTACTTGCAGGGTTTCCTCGACTCGCAAAGCAGCCTGCCCTTGTTGTTGTTCAAGCTGCAGTTGACGACTGGTGCGGGCGGTAGAACAACGACGGGAGCGGGTGCCGTGGAGCCTGTGGTTCCGACCGTAAGCGCCGAACCGAACGCCCTGGCTGCACTTTGAAGCCAAACGATTTCGCTCGTGGCGTCGGTGGCCCGGGCTGTGGCAGCATCGCAAGACTCAGGATCTGACCCGCGAGAGTTCACTCCGACGAGTTCGATTTCATTGCCTGAGGTCGCATAGACAGGACCGCCGCTGTCGCCTTTGCATGTTCCCTTGCCATTGTGCGCGATGACGAGCTCTTTTTTGTCGAGGGCGAGCAGGCGATTCGCAACGGACTTGAGTTTTCCAAAATCGGTTCGGCCGACTTGTGAAATACCGAAGCCGGCCATATTGACGTCGGTTCCCACAGCGGGCGCTCCCGCGGCAACCTTGACGGCCTTGAAGCCATTGGGAATGCCGCCTTTGAACTTGAACACGGCTATGTCACGCAGACCGCCGTTCTCGACTCGATCGGCGATGATAATCTGGTCGAAGTTCGACGGTGTTCGGCCGCCGTCGACGGCCTCCACGACGCGGTCGATGGTGGCGATGAAAGAGACGTAGTCAGGATGCGACGATGTCTCGACAACGGGACGTGTCGCCGTGGGAGACTTGGCATCTGCACCGAAGCCAACGGTCATCTTTTGAATCGCTGCAGCGGCGGTCCTGGCGCGATCGCGAACCTTTTTGGCATCCGTTTCTACCGTCGTGTAGGGGTTGCAATGCCCGGCGGTGACAACCAAGTCATTGGCCACAAGGGTGCCAGTGCAAAAAAATTGGCCATCGATTCGCAACGAAACAACCGATTGAAGCACGGGCCCGGTCGTCACGTCGGTACCACCGAAGATTTGCGGAACGGCGGCATCCTCGGCGATCCTTCCGCAAGCCGTGAGAGCAGCACCAGCCGAAGTGGCAACGCAAAGGAGGAGAGCGAATGGCCGCGCTTTTGGCTGCATGGAAGGACTCCTGGAGAGACAAGGTTAGGGAGACGCTGGAAACTCAGCGCCCGCAAAGATGCACGCGCTATGCCACATCACTGATGCCGCATTCCTGCTGTAGTCCCTGCCGCTTGCGCGAGGTCCGCGCTGCTCGGCAAGGTTCCAAGGATTGGTCAGCGGCCAGCATTCCCGCCCGTGAATGCGCACCTAACCTTGTCCGTGCCCGTGCCTGGCATCGCGGTGTCGCTCAAGGTTGATCGTGAAGGTCGAAGATCTCAGCGAGGCCCTTGCGCCACGGCAGAGCTTCGATTCCTTCGGCCAGCTTTTTGAGAAGCGTATCGCGGCTCAGAACAAGACGCCGCGAGGCGGGAACATTCGACATGAGCGCCAGCTCGCCTCCCAGAGTGAGCCTGCTGACGTCGTCGGTGGACTTGACTTCGATGAGTATGGGCGCACCCACACCAGTGTCGATGATGATGTCGATTTTTTAAAAGGTCCGGGACCTGTCTCGTGACACCGCCTTAGCGAGGCGCCCGAGGTGATTGCCAACCACTCGTACCCAATTGGGATAGAGATCCTTCAGGCACCATCAAGCGAAAAGGTCACCTCTCCAAAGCTCAGAAAGGAAAGCCTCCGCCGGAAGAATCCTCACACGCCCAACACGTCGAGGTGATGGCTCGAGGGAGGCGAGAACAAGAGCCATGTCGGGAAACTCCTCGCCGAGGGCCAACAGCCCTTTGAGGTCAGCATCGCGAATTGTTGACTTTGCTTTCACTTCGACCGCGAGACGTTCGTCGAGGACGAAGTCGACCTCCATTCCCGTGCGTGTCCTCCAATACGTTAATTTCGATCGAGGCGCTCGATAGGACACGAATGCGGCGAGCTCGTCGTGCACAAGGTGTTCAAGGCGGCGGCCCAACATGTCTTGGGAGGAGGACTCGTCTAGGGTGCCTGCTAGGGCGTTGGTTATGCCGACGTCGAAAAAATAGAACTTCGGTGTGCTCACTGCCTTGCGCTTCCGCGTGAGAGCGAACGGAGGCAGCAGCGCAGCAATCAGGGTATCTTCAAGGACCTGGAAATGATCCTTGACTGTCCGGGCGGGAACTTGCGCATCGTTGCCAATGGCCGTGAAGTTGATCTGCTCGCCCGCGCAGGTTCCCGCGACTTCAAGGAAACGCGAAAAGGCGCCAAGGGATCGCGTCAATCCCTCGGCGTGAATCTCTTCCTTCAAGTAACTTCCGACGTAGGCGAAGAGTTCGTCGGCGGCATGGGAAGAATCGATCACGGAGGGGAGGCTCCCGCGAACGAGCCGCACCGCGAGAGGCACACCTTCGCATTCAGGAGTCACCAACGGGTGAAGTCGTTGGGTCCAAGCACGGCCTCCCAAAAGATTGACTCCTTCCCGTCGCAGTTTTCGAGCGCTACTACCGGTGAGGAGAAATCGTCTTCGAGGTTCGTTGTCGAGCACCCGCTGAACCTCGTCGAGGAGTGACGGAGCCTTTTGGATTTCGTCGATGACGATGGGGATAGACAGGGGGAGTTCGGCGATCAGCGTCCCGAGTTCCTCGGGTCGAGCGGTGAGACGTCGAAAAGTCTTGGCATCCAAAAGGTCGATGGGATGAGCATGAGGAAGGGTTCGTCGCCAAAGGGTGCTCTTGCCGGTCTGTCTTGGTCCAAGGAGGAAATGAGACTTCTTCTCAATCATCTCATAGGCTTTAAGCAGTCTTTCGTACATTCCGCACCTCTGCCACGGATTTTACATTAAATTCTGTGGAGGCGCCACTGAGATGCCATTTCGGCGACTAGGTCTTCAAATATCCGATCCCGTCGTCGTCGCCCAAGAGCATCCCTACACCCAGGAACCAGCTTCGAAAGGGGGGAACGCGAACCAAGCCATCTTCCCGGAACCGATTCATGGTCTCGACGAGTGCCGAGCCACGCATCTCGAAAACCCGAAGATTGCCAT
>JBIKVI010000312.1:0-5233 GCA_044356935.1 Silvanigrellaceae bacterium
CAAACCCACGACTCAAAGCTCGAGGAGGCGTCTCACGTTAAGTAACCGATTGGGTGTTCCGCCAGGCAGCGCGGCGTCGCGGTTGGCGCTCTTGAGCACGCCTTCGGTTGCCGTGCCGACAATGGCGTCCTCCACTTCGCTTGGCGTGGCATTGGGGTAACGCTCAAGGAAAAGGGCGGCTGCGCCGGCCACGAGCGGGGCCGCTTGGCTCGTGCCATAGAAGGCCCCCGAGGCGTCGTTGCGCCGCGCGTAGGTCGAGACGACTTCCCAGCCCGGAGCGACAACGTCGACGCATGGCCCGGTGTTGGAGAAAGGGGCGAGAACATCATGGCTCGAACTCGCGCCTACGACGATGGCGTCGCGCACGTTAGAAGGGTAATGCCGGCAGGCATCGATCTCTTCGTTGCCCGCCGAGAGGATGAGAGGAATACCGGCATCGATGAGCGCCTGAGCGGCCTCGTCGACCTCGTCTTTGGGATCGCTGCTCCCCACACTCATGCTCACCACCGCGGGCTTCACCGCGTTGGCAGCCACCCAGCGCAGGGCGTCTTCCATGCGCTCGCGCGTCGTCTTTCCGTCGCAACCGAGCACGCGCACGTCGACGACCTTCGCCTGCTTGGCCACGCCGTAGGTGCGCGAGGCAGCAAGGCCTGCGGTATGAGTCCCGTGGGAGGGAATGCGTTGTGAACACGAACGGAATGGCACCGCGCCCGAGAAGTCGGGGCCAGCTGTGGCACGCCCGCCAAAGTCGACGTGCTCAGTGAGGACGCCACCGTCGACGACGTAAATGGTGACGCCCGCGCCCTGACGGTTGCCCGGCAAGTTGAAGCGTCCGTCGAGTGGCAATGACTCCTGGTCGAGGCGGTCGAGGGCCCAACTGAGGGGCCCGCTCGAGAGTGTCCCTTGAGCAACTGCCGTGGATGTCCACAGGGCTCCCGCCAAAGCGAGGGTTGAAGTGATAAGCAGATATCCAGAATGCTTGAGGGAATTCATGCGCGCGTGATCTCCGGTAGGTCCGAGTCGACTCGAGTCGACTCTCAGCGTCTGAGTTGGTCGGCCGGAAAATGCGGCAAGGGAGAGGCAAGCGCAAGGAAAAAGGGTGCGCGTTCTTCCCTGCGCCCGACCTCACGAAGCCGCGCGCGACGCCTTAGCTTGCCCGGTGAACCGGAGGGCCACCAAAGTGATGTCGTCCTCGTCGTCGGGTGTCTCGCGAACGTAGTGGCGATGCACGGCCCGATACCGACGCCAGAACACCGATGCATCGCCCCTCGTTTTGGGGTCCGCGCGGAACACGCGTGGGTTCTTCATGAAGGCGGGGAGGCTCACGCCGAACGCCTCGGGGAACAATCCGTCGGAATACAAAAACACCGTTTCGCCCTCGAGCATGTAGGTGCGGCACTCGAGCCTCTCAGCGCTAGAGGAAACTTCGTGCGACGCAACGCGCGCCGGACACGTGAGCATTCTGTGTCCAGCGGGCCCGAAGGCGAGGGGCTGGGGATGACCCACGTTGCACACCGAGAAAGAACCGTCGCGGGCATCGAGAACCGCAACGATGAGGGTGGCTGATCCCGTAATCCGCCCGGCCTCCAGCATGAGGTGGATGCGCTGCATGGCCTGACGCAAGAGCGCCTCCTTGGCTTCGTGGGTCGCGGGGCAGGGGCGCTTCGAGAATCCTCCATCTCCTTCGCCCGCGGCCTCCCCATCCCGCCTCTCCCTGCGTTCCCTTGCCACGTCGTTGCACCAGCTGCCCCACGCCGCTCCAATGGTATTGGCCACGAGCGCCGCGTGGATGCCATGACCGGTGACGTCGGCCACGAGCGTGAAGACCAGTGTTTCGTTGGATGCGAATGCGATGGGCCGGACATCGAAAAAGTCGCCGCCCACCGAAACGCACTGGCGCTGCCACGCGCGCCACGAAACGCCTGCGGCCTCTCCTTTGCGGGTGCCTTGCATGGCGCGCATCTGAGCGGCGGCGGCCGCCAACTCGCCTTCGAGGAGCGCTTTGCGGATGAGTTCACCTGAGAGCGAGCGGATGATGCGTCCGGTGGCCCCCACCTTAGCGATGGCGAGCAAGAGCATGCCGGGATAAAGGAGCGCGTACCTCCAATCAATGAGGGCCTTGGCACCTGAGCCAAGCAATTCCTCGGCACTTGCCCACGCCAGGAGCCCGAACGTCAGCGTTCCTACAAGCAACGAACCCAAGTACGACCAACGCTCGAGCGCCGCACGACGACGGCTCGCCGGAGATCGATTATCGATGGGGGCTGAGACCAATGCATCGACGATCTGTTCATCGCCTGGTGCCTCGGGATCAGAGTTCCCCTGCGCGTGAGCCTCCGTCTGAGCTTGAGCAAGCGCCGGCGCCAATACGAGGGACGCGCCACGTGCAGAGAAGCTCCGCAGCGCGAGAAGTCGACGAATGAGTGCCACGACGAGGAGAAGCGCGGCGAAACCTGCGCCGGCACCGTCGGCGAGGATGTCTCCTTGGATCCACGCCACGGGCCGCGAATACGCGAACACTATAAAGATTCCGAAAAGAACCGGGAGCGCTCTGCGAACACGTCGAGCTATGGCCTCGGGCGTGCCGGCAAGGCCCATCGCGAAAAGCACGAACGAAACAGCCACCGCGCCGTTGAGCGCGCCGAGAAGGCCTGTGGTTATCAGTGGCCAGCTCGCGACGAAACCCTCGCCCCAGGGTGACTCCAAAACCATGGATGAAAACGCACGCACCGCCCGCGCCCCGCCTAGGAGAGCCAACGCATGGAACACAGGGCTCCTGTCGAGGGCCAGCGCGAACACAGCCAGGACGAACGGAATGGCCAGCTGCAACTGCCGCCCGCGATCGGCGGCCGCAGCCATGGCCGAGCCCAGCGACTGCGCCGCAGCGGTGGCATCTTGAGAAGCAAGGAGCACAGGAAACTCTCCTGGCCCGAACCACGGCAATCCCTCGATGCGCGACGTGAGCAGGAGGGTGCCACGCTCGTCGAGCAGCGAGTCCGCATCGGTGGCGAAGGTCAGCGTGGCGCCATTGCCGACCGCGTGCGATGCGCTCGATCCGTCGAGGAACGACTCGACATGCACGGCGCGCACGACGATGAGCGAGAAGACACCCTTCTCGCGGATCCAGGCGTCTTCGGCAGACGTCACTTTCCGTCGGAGCTCAACGTGCGTGGCGGGCTCGGGCAGTGACGAAACAAGAGTCGACACGGCATGCACGTCAGGGAGCCGGAGAGCGGCTCGTTGCGCAAGGGTTCGGCAGGGTGATGTGTGTCTCGACCCAGCGCACGACAGAAAGGTGGCGTCGAACTCCGTGAGGGCAAGCACCTCACCACCGCTCACGAGCTCCGAAAGCAAATGGGAGGGTTCGGAGGTCCGGCGCTGGAGCACGAGGGAGACGACGAGCAATACGCACGTGACAAACACGAGCACCCAAGGAAACACCCGAGTCCCGTGCGCGCGGGCTCCCGCCAGAACGCCTCGGCCCCATGCGACCGCCGACAGCAAGCGTTCTCGCATGCCACGCCCTCCCAACCCAAGTATGCGGGAGCGAACACGGCCGCGTCACTGGGCAAGGTCTTCCCAAGCAATGAGAGAGTCATGAGCCCTGCATCCTGTGAGTGGCTTACGGAACAGCGGCAATGCTATTATGCGGGTTTCAGGAGATCGATGCGATGAAGGCAGCCCCATCCGACTCGAACGAGAGTGCGATTCCCCGTAGCAAACGCGTCGCCGTGGTGGGAGGCGGATTCACGGGTCTCGCCTGCGCGCAGATTCTGGCCGAAGGCGGCGCCGAGGTGGTTCTTTACGAGCGCGCTGAGCGTCTCGGGGGTCTGGCGTCGGGCTTCCGCGCCCGCGGTTGGGACTGGAGCCTCGAGCACCTGTACCACCATTGGTTCGCTAGCGACGAGCACGTCAAGACGTTCGCGCGCAAGTGGGGCCTCGAACACGGCCTGCGTTTCTCGCAGCCGTCCACGGTCATGCAATTGTCCAAGGGCGGATTCCGCGCGCTGGACTCCGCCCTCGCGCTGTTGCGTTATCCCGACTTGCCGCCGCTCGACAGGGTGCGCATGGGAGCGGCGCTCGCCCTTCTCAAGGTGACACGTTCTTGGGCGTCGCTCGAAAGCACCACAGCCGAGGCTTGGTGCGTTCGTCTCATGGGCCGAAAAGGCTACGAGGCGGTTTGGGCGCCGCTCCTGCAAGGAAAGTTCGGAGCACGCTGGGCGCCTCAGGTGAACATGGCTTGGCTCTGGGCGCGCATCGCCTGCCGCACCAAAAGCCTGGGCACTTTTGAAGGGGGCTTCTCGCGTTTCATCGATGGAGCCGCGCGCGCGCTCGAGGAACGCGGCGTTCGCATCCGCGCGGGCGTGAGACTGGCGCCCTTGGATCGGGATGAATCGCGATGGAAAGTAACAGAGGAAGGCGGTGCTACAGAGCTCTTCGACGCCGTGGTGGTGGCGGCGTCACCCTCCGCGCTGAAGGCACTGGCCGCGCACATCGCCACGCAGGAGGCACTTGCGGGCACTGACGCGCTTCCTTCCTTGGGCGCGCAGGTGGTGATTCTGGCGTTGCGCAAGCCCGTGGGAGAGCACTATTGGTACAGCTTGCGCAAATCCCCGAGGCAGCCGTTCCTGGCCCTCATTGAGCATACCAACTACGTGCCGCGCGAGAAATTTGACGGTGAAACCATCGTCTATTTGGCCGACTACGTCGAACGCGACTCCCTGGAATGGGCGCGCACCGACGACGACCTTAGGTCGCTCGCACTCACGGTCTGCCGCGACTTGAATCCGACCCTGCGTGAGGAGGACCTCTTGGAAAGCTGGATTATCCGTGAACCCTACGCCCAACCCATTCCTTTGGTGAACCACAGCGCGCACGTTCCCCCGGTGGACGTTCCCGGAGCGCCGGGCCTCTTTCACGCGAGCATGGCCCAGGTTTATCCTTGGGATCGCGGAACGAATTTCGCTCTTGAACTCGGTGAAGACGTGGCGCTTCGTGTGCTCTCTGGAAGCGGTGCAGGTCCATGACGTCGACTCTTCATCGCGAACCTCCTTCACGGTCTGCTTTCGACTGAGGAGGAATTCTCATGCGATCGCGCCTCCAGGGAAAGAAAAAGATATAGATGAGGGGCCGCTTCAAGAATTCGGCGATAGCGTCGTTGTCGCCCCCCGCCGCCTCGCTCATGTACCCACGTACACTCCGCTCGGTCGGCGGGGGGACTCCGCCTTGCTCT
>JBIKVI010000229.1:0-7141 GCA_044356935.1 Silvanigrellaceae bacterium
TCCGCCAGCGAAAAAGCACCGCGAGAAGGAGCCCCCCGCCTAGACGCGGAGTCGCCGGGCGTCGTCGTCGTGAAGCCCGAAGGCAAAAAGGCGCGACTCATGCCCTGGGGAGCGGCCGCGCAGTCCCTATTTTCCCGCAAAGTCAGCGATGCTCCCGGGAGAAAGGCCGCCAGAGGAGGTGGCGAGACGCATTCGAAAGACGCCGCGCGTCGCCGCGCCTTCGGAGGCATAGCCGCCCTTGTGATGTTGCTCCTAGGAACGGTCTACGTGGGCGTCGATGAAACTTTGGGAGAGGCCACCGGACTCGGTCCGCTCCTCGCACCCGCCTTGGAGATGGCGGGTTTGAAGGAACCGCCGCTCGAGGATCCCAATACGTTGAATGCTGCGTTGGACGCTCAGCTTGAACCGACGTCGGCTCAAGACACGCCCACTGCGGAACAGGGCTTGAGACCTCCCACGAAAATGGAAAAAGGAAAACACGCTCGACGAAAGACGAACTCAGGCCTCGGGGACGCCAATCCAGAACCCTTGGAGTCCGCGTTGCCCCTAGCCGCTAAGGGAACAATCTTCGAGGAGATTCCCCCTCACGACTTCGCGCGCGTGGGCAAGAACGGAGCCTACTTCCAAGGCATCGAAGAGGCCATCCTGCGCGGGGACTTCGTCCTCGCGCGCAAGCGTTTCTCGGCGCACCCTCCGCAAAAACCCGAACAGCCCGCTGAGCTCCTTTTCGCGAACGAACTCCTCGTGCGCTACTACCTCGGCGTGAGCAGCGTCGATCGCGCGCGCAAGCTGCTGGCAGCCAAGTGCGGTTCCCTTTCCAGTGAGAACGCTTTCGCCTGCGTGCATCATGCGCGCGCCCTCCTGTCGGCCGGTGAGACGGGAGCCGCTCGGCGCTTGCTCGACCGGGCTCGCGCCTTCAGCGCGCAGAATGACGATTGGCGGCGCATGGCCGTGGTGACTTCGCTCCTCGACGCCGCGCTTCGCGCCCTCTCGCGCCCCGCGCTTTCCGACGCGCGCGACCTCGTGGAGCATCTCCTGACGCAGACGAACCTCAATCCGGAGTGGCACCTTCAACGAAGCCTGTGGATCATCAAGGCACTTTCGCGCATCGATAGGCAGGAACGACGGGCATTCGCCGTGGAAGTTTTTCGCAACCGCCGAGCGGATTGGGAGACCTTCATCACATCTCCCGAGGGAGCCTACAATCGTGGATCCGATCCCCTGCTCGTCCCTTATTTGAACCTCTTGGCCACCGAGTTCGAAATGCCGCCCTTCGAAACGGGCATATCGCGGGTGCGCACCGACACCGACATCGCAGCCACCGGGGTTCTGTTCAAGGCGTTGCGTAAAACCTACGTGGAGCCTTCGCAGAACGTGCTCACGGACTTGGTTACCGTGCGCGGGCGTGAGGGGGTTTCGGACGCGTTACGTTTGCTGCAAATGAACCTCGGGCTCCAGGATGGCGACCTCGGCATGGTGGCCCAGGCACTCAAGACCATGCGTGCCGGTCGGCCCGACGAACTTCCGTTGCGTTACGAATGGGCCCTGGTGAACGCCCGTTTCGCCTCTGTGACGCAGGGCACGGAAGTGTGGGTCGACAGCCTGCGCTTCTTGATGGATGCTGCCCGCGTGGAGCCCACCGCGCCGAGGGATTTCCAATACTGGATTCTGCATGCCCGCCTCCTGCGCTTCCTGCGCAGGGATCCCGCGCTCTCCCTGCGACGCGCCGACTCCCTGGCCTTGTCGCCCAAAGAGAAGGGACTCGTGGAAGTGGAGGAGGCCCAGCTCCTGCGGGCAAAAGGGCTTATTAATGACGCGTTCGCGCGTTTGCGCCGAGCCATCAGGGTTCATCCCCATCATCCCTCGCTCCTCCAGACGGCGGCTGAGATGGCGGGGCAAGCCGGATACGATCCGACAATCTTCATTTCCGGCCAAGGGCCGATTCCCGAGGAAATGGTTCGCAGAGGGCAGGAAGTCCCGCCGCTTTCGGATGTTACGTTGAATCTGCTCATCGAGCGGCTCTGAACGAACCTTGATGGGCGTCAAGTCGGGCTCAAGCCACGGCCCGGAATCCCCGAAAGAACCTGTGGTGCGGCTTTCCGCCTTTTCAATGGGTGGCGTGTTCCGGGCCTCGAGAAAGGTTCAATCTTGCTCTTTTGGGGGTTTTCGCATGATCAAGGCATTCGCTCCTCTCCTCGGTGAATTCCAGGGAGGCGGTAGGCTCGCCGATGGGACTGAGGTCATTGGAATCCTGGAGACGCGGGAAGCCCTCGAAGACGTGGCTTATGCGTTTCGGGCTCACCTCTCGGATGAGTCGTCGGGCACTTGCCTCCTCGATGCGTTCCTCGTCCTCTCGAACACCCCGTCGAACGGCATGGAACTCCACTTCTTCGACACGCGAGAGCCGCTTCACAAACTCACGTGGACCGGTGGCGGCGAAGGGCAGCGCGATATCGCGCGGCACCATTTCATTTTCGAGGGCCAGCGTGCGAAAGGAGCGCGCGTGCGCCTCTCTTTCGATGTCACATCGGCCGAAAAGTGCCGCGTCCGTTTCGAGTCCATGGGAAAACGCGGCGAGTGGAGGGAGCATTGGGCGGTGGGCCTCGAGCGTCGCCATCAGGTTGGTTTGCGGGCGGCCTGAGGGAAGCGTGGCATGAACGTCGATGCGGAAACCGCCTTGGTGGGCAAGCATCCCTCGACGACGCGAAGGAGCACGTCGCTACGCAGGCCGAGCGCAAGGAGGTATCCTGCTTCCTGTCCTACTCGGTGAGTGTCGACAAGGAGGCATACGTCCTCGCGCTCGAGGAACTCAAAAAAACGGTTTTCGAGTTCGCAACGGGAATCGAGTCCCAGGAAGGCGACACTCTCGTGCGCCCCAACCTTCAGGTCTACCCGACACGGGAGCTGTAGAGACGTGGGCGCCTCAGTTCGTTGCGCCTGCGATGCCCGAGCCTCCGAACAGCGTGTCGAGTTCGATGGCCTCGATGCAGGGAACTGCCAGGAGGCCTCGTCCGTCCGCGGAAGGTGTCGTGACCAAGAGGATGCCGATGGAACTCAGAACACCGGTGATTTGGCCTACTCCGGAAGACTCCACCTCGAGAGCGCAGGCTGAAGCGTCTTGGCCATCCGCAACAACGGCAACCCAGTCGGTGAAGACGGCCGCGAAGCCGTCATCCGAGGCGCTGACTCGCGAGCCGGCGAAGGCCGGAGAAAGGGATGCGACAGCGCAGAGGGATGCGAAGGAAACACTGAGGGTTCGGCGAATGGGAGCAAACATGGAGACCTCCTTTGAGTGACGAAAGTGGGCACAAGTGTGCGTCCACCGTCGTCACTCCTAAAGAGTAACTGCCGGACACTGCAACATGAGTCCACCAGAAAGGGACTCTCTCCGTTCGCAACGAGCAAGCCGGGCGAACGCGGGCTGTAACAGTTCTAAACTATTGAGGTCGGTAGAAACTCAATCGTTTTGCACTGGCTCAATGGCAAGGCCTACAACCGGCTGCGCACCACGCCGGTCGCCGTGGCATTGGGGAGCGTGAGCGCGCCAGGCATGAGGATGGTTCCGGGATTTGTTACTGTGTTACATCCGGTTTGTGCGCGGTTGCCCAACACGGCCCCGAACTTCTTGAGCCCGGTGTCTATGCGTTCGCCGGCTGCAAGCAGCCGAACCACGCCATGGTCGAGTCGCAAGTTCGCGAGTTTCGTTCCGGCACCGAGATTGGTGTCGACGCCCAGGATGCTGTCTCCGAGATAGGCGAAGTGGGCTGCCTTGGCGCCGGGCAAAAGCAGCGTTCCTTTGGCTTCGGTGGTGTGGCCGATGATGGAGCGCTCGCACGCGTAAACCGAGCCCCTGACGTAGGCGCCGTGACGCACTGTGGCTCCGCGAGCGATGAATGCGGGCCCTTCGATGAAGGCGAAGGGCTCCACAACGGCTCCTTCCTCGACAACAACCAGGTCGGGAGAGGCGATGTGCGCTTGCGGACTCACGACTCCTCGAAGCCTTTGTGCAGGCGCCACCGCCTCTACCCGTGCACGGACAAATTCGGCGAGCGGCTTGCCCAAAGCCGCCCAGGGGTATTGGCATGCCTCTAGGAATTCGATGACCTCGGGTGGGATTCCCAGCCGATGGGCATCGCCGAGCTCGAAGAGTTCCACATTGCGTAGCTGGTGTTTTTGAATACTCATGGGGCTCCTCGCGCACGATTGAAACAATGCGATTTGCCTACCATAGGCGTCCGTGTTTGGTCACGCGCCAGGACACGAGGCCATCGTTTCTCTCAAAGCAGGGAAAGAAATGCCGACATGAAGAACGAGGCGTGAGTCGCTCCTAAGGGGGCGGCTTCCTGGACCGAGGGGAGAATAGTGGTGACAGCGTTCGATAAGAACATCTTCAAAGACGCCTTCCGGGCGTGGGTCCAGGCGCATCCCCGGGCGAGTGATGAAGAGGCCCTTGCATTCTGCCAAGCGCATATCCCAGCGCATCAGATCGTGGCGAACTATTGGCTCGTCGAGCAGAGCATGCAGTGGTTCACATGGCTCAAGTCGCGCCGCGCCTTCCAGAATGAGGACTTCCACGAGGACGAGTCCGAGGGCGACGCGGGGCGCACTCTGCATTGAGGGCAAAGAGCCCCCAGTCATTACTGCGGGTCTCAGCCCGCCTTGCGGGCCTGTGAAGTGCGCGCGCCTCCCAACACGGATTCGCGCACGTCCTCAAGGTAACGCGCAGCGTCGGGGTCTACCCTTCGCGCGTCGAATCCCCTGTCGTCCCATCGTCGAGCGAACGCGCGCCTCAGGTGGCTGAACGCGCGCGCTTCCGCCTCGACGTAGACGCTAGCGTCCGGGCCCGGTGCGAACCGTTCCCCGGTGAAGACGGCGTCGCAGACGTCGCGAATGCTGAGGAGTCGCGCCTGCTCGGCGCTGGCATTTGGCCTCCCGCCTCCAGCGTGCGCCGTAGTTCCCTCCGATCCTTCTTTTCCTTCTGTTCCTTCCCCGTCCTGACCACCCCAGTGGAGCAATGCGAGAAAACGATCGATTTCGCCGAGTGTCTCGAGGTCGAGGCGTGATACCGCCACGCCCCTGTCAGCGGCCTCCACGAGCGTCATGAAGTGGCTCGTTTCCTCGGCGACGACCGCTACGGCATGGAGTCCCGGTTCGCTCCCGTGCGCCGCGCGGTGGGCCGCCTCCCGTGCGAGCTGCTCGCCGAAACAGATGCCGAGGAACAACGAGTCTCCTTCGGCATCCTCCTCGAGCAAAACGGCACCTCCGCGCCCGAGGCGCGCCTCGGGCGCCACGAGGAAGGCATCGAACTCCGGTGCAGCGGAGTGCCAAGCGTAATAGGGTGCGAGGATACCGTGGGCGCGGCGGCAGAGCTTCGCGAGTACGGGCAGGGCGGGGTGGTGCATACGGAGCGCGGCCCCCCTCAAGTGGTCGCCTGAGGCGCTCAGTTGGAAGCCTTGCGTGAAACCTTCACAGGCATGACCCCGCGCGCGAGCAAGTCTCGCTCGAGCTTGTCGCTCGCCGAAGCTAACCACGCGTCGTAAATGGACAGCGTGCTGCGCTGCTGAGTGCCAAGCCCCGCGGTGTGCTCGGAGACGTCCATGAGGACGTCCACGGCGCGCCCGAAGCTGCGGTTCATGTCGCGGAAGACTTCCGACATGGTGCTCTCGTACGAGGTGCGTTTACGCATGAGCGAGGAGAGTTGGCCGTAAGCGTTCTGGCCCATCATTTTGTAGTAGCTCACGTCGAAGCACTTGTTGTTGAACGACTCCTGGAAGAAGCCCGAAAAGTAGAGGGCCGTGTCGCCGAGGCGCTTGAAGAGGAGCACTTGCTCGCCATGGGGACTTTCGAGGGCCCGCTTGAGGATGAGAGCGAGGCAGTCGCCTTCCTCGCCTTCGGCATTGGTGGGTGGCCGCACGAACTCGCACAATAGGTTCACCACGTAGAACTCGGCGTTCTCGGGGAGCTTTACCTTCTGCCTCTCCTGTGCCGCCACAACCTTCTCATGGAAGAAGCGCGTAGGATTGACGTCGTCGGTCCAAAGGTTCACGGCGGCGCTCGAGGCTGAACGAGACACGGTGCACACCCTCCAAGGAAACGAGATGGGGCGACTTCTGTGAAGAGTTCGCTCCCTTGGACCAAGTGTAGAAGGCGTCTGACCGGTCAGTCAAACGGACCTTAGTCCTCTCTGTTTCCTCTTTCGGCAGGAACGTGACGTCCCTTTAGGAGCCTGCAGATTCCGCGGTCAAGCTGCGGTCGCGCTCGGAGTGGGAGGCGGATTCGAGGGGAGGGAAGGAAGAGGGGCGAGCGGGGGGAGCCAATTGGACAGCTTCTTCATCGGTCGAAGCAATTTCCGAAACCCAGATCGATGCATTCGTTGACGTCGAACCTACGTTCGTCCTCGGATTTTTCCGCGGGAACGTAGGATGCGTTGAGAATGATTCCCGCCACGTTGACCAGGGCGTGGACGTCGGCGAAACACTCCGGGTTGAAATGCGAGGAACTCGGTTTGGTAAACAAGAACTTCTGCCTGCCTTGCTCCAGGATTTGCGATCGAGTGGATTGTTCGTTTACTTCGAAGCACGCCAATGCATTCTTTCTTGATTGTTCGTCTAGGAGCGGCTTGCAAAGATCATAGGCGGAGGCAAGGTTGGGATTTCTGATTCTGCAGGATCCTTCCTGCCTCCAAATGTTTCCCGTGGCGAAGGAATCTCGATCGCTGAATCTCATAAGATGCCGCTTGACCTCGTCCTCGTCGAAACGTGATCCACCGCTTTCCGCGACGCTTGCGTTTTGGGGTTTCAAGAGAGCCATTCTTTCTTCGGAAAGCACACCGCCACAAAGCTTAGCGACTTCATCTTGTAACTTGACTTGCTCGAGATAGCGTTGATTATGGCTGAGTTTATCGAAGGTAAAATTTGTGAGACCCTTAAGGACATTGGCGGGATCGGGCAACCCTATGCCCTCGACCCTCGTGAATGCGGCGGGCAGTTTGCCTTCAGGGAGTTTTAGCCATTGATAATGTCCATTTGCATCCAGCTGCATGGTGACATCAGGAGCGACGTTTTCCTCGAGGACAAAGGAAACTCCCACGAATTTTGTGGAAGGCCAAGGCTCGAAAGTTTTGACTTTGGTCAAATCGAAC
>JBIKVI010000230.1:0-7089 GCA_044356935.1 Silvanigrellaceae bacterium
GGGCAAGGCCTCGGGCCCCCTCCTTCGATCCCTCTCTCGGGGAATCCCTCCGAGTAGGGCCTCCGGCTGCGGCTGCGGCGGTCCCCAAGTCCTCGCTGGGCGTTCCCAACTGCACCCATGCCGCGAACGCACCCGCGACGAGGGCGAGCGATCCGAGGGACAGACTCGTGGTCTTCGCGAAGGACACGGCGTGGACTCCTCTTAGGGGAGGGCGCCCGCCGTGGAGGAGGCTCCCCGGCGGGTCAGGCCGTCGCGCCGTCCACGCGGTCGAGCACGCAGAGGACTTCCATGTGCGACGTCCCGGGGAACATGTCGAACGGTTCGAACAGGATCGCTTTGTAACCTTTGTTGCCGAGCAGCGCGGCATCCCTCAGAAGTGTATCAGCAAAGCAGCTCATGTACACGATGCGCCTGGGAGCCAATGCTGCGACCGTATCGAGAACCGAGGGCTGGCAGCCCCTGCGCGAGGGATTCAAGGTGACAACGTCGTAACGCGGGTTGACGCCACGGGCAATGACTTCCGGGAGCACGTCCTCCGCCCGGCCCTGGTAGAAATCGACGTTGGGGATGCGGTTGGATTCCGCGTTGGCTTTGGCGTCCGCGATGGAGGAGGCCGCTTCCTCGATGCCCACCACGCGCCGTGAGTGCGCCGCGAGCAGCAGGGTGATTCCTCCTACGCCGCAATAGAGATCGAGAGCGTTCTCGTGGGGCGCCAAGTCGGCGAGCTCGACGATGCGGTTGTACATCCGCTCGGCGACCAAGGGGTTCACTTGGAAGAAGCTCTCCGCGCTCACCCGCAGCGACAGGCCCGCGATCGACTCCTCAAGGTAACGTTTGCCCGAGAGGACCACGTTCTCGCCGCCTGCCCCGCTCTCGGCGCCATCGACGCCGCTGCGGGCGTCGGTTTGGAAGATGGCGTTGCCACCTGTGGTGTTCACGTGAAGGAGGACTCCCTGCACGGTGGTGGAGAAGCGCTCCATGAGGTCGCGCGCCAAGAGCGTGAACCGCGCCTTTTCGCTCGTCGTGGCGATGAGGGTCACCAACGCCGATCGGCTTTTATGCGAGGTGCGCACGACGACGTAACGCAGGTCGCCCTTGCGGGTGCGCTCGTCGTATACGCTCACCCCGAACGTCTTGATGGACTTGCGCAGGTGGGCGACGATGGAGTTGATGTGCGCCGACTGCACGGGGCAACTGCCGATGTCCACGACTTGGTGGGTGCCGGGCGCGTAGAGGCCGACGTTTATCCAGCGTTTGGGTTCGGGCCGGCCCGGCCCGCCGAGAGGAGCTCCCGGGCGTGCCCTCTCCACGCGTTCGCTCACGACGAGCTTGGCCGTGTGCCGGTATCCGAAACGCACGTCGGAGCCCGTGCATTCCATGATGCGCGCTTTGGCGAAGGCATCTCCTTTGGAGGCGACGAGGGTCCGGAAGTCCTGGGACTTCATTTGGAGCTGCTTGCGGTAGTCGAGATCGAGCAGCGTGCACGCCCTGCACTCCGCCAAAACGCGACAAGGGTCCTCGTGCGAAACGAATTCAGGCTTGCTGTCGTCGTCGCGCGTGGTGACGAGCCGTCGGCTCGTGCCTCGCAGGACTTCCGGGCCAGCTGGGGGGGCGGGACGCCTGAAAGGCCGGGAGCCCTCACGACGGGGAGAAAAGGGTCCAGGAGCCTTGGGAACACCCGGACGCCGGGGCGGAGGCTTCGTCATACGGCTGCGATTTCCTGCAATAATGTTGGCTGGTTTTCAAAGAACAGACAGGAGGGCGCGACCCCCGTTCCTACTTGCTCCAGTGGATGTTTTCAATGGCGTTTTGAGACTTCGACTGCCGAAGGGAGCCAATTGGCAGGCGTCGGTAAACTTTATAGTCGAGATCGCGGGCCAGGGTTGCCCACGTGCGCGCGACATCGTTCCATCGAGTGAACTCGATGGGCGAGGAAGCCGATTTGCTTGGCTTGTGGAGGTAAACGTCGCCCGCCACGTGCACGAGGGCGTGCTTGAGGGCGACATAGGACTCCCCATCGGAGAGGTCGAGGAAGGCGACCACGTCACCGAACATGAGTCCTTCTAGGATTTCGGTCCCATCGAGTTCCCTGTAGCCAAGCCAGAGGGCCTGGGCGAACTCGTCGTTATTTATCATGGCAGCGTGGTGACCCTCCTCCCGCACGAGGTTGATGTTCCTCATGAGTTCAACCCTGGCATCGCTGAAGCTGAGTGCCGTCGCGAAGCAGTTCCGGCCGCGGAGCGGCGAGTAGCGTCCCAACAGATCGCGCACGTGGGCAGGAAGGAAGGCGTCCAAAGCGATGGTCTGGCCGCGGGCGCGCGAGGCGGTCGCCTCGGGAGCCGCGCTCGTTGCCGTGCCGGGTTCCGCCAGCAAGCCCGTGGTGCGAGGCAGGGCCGGCACGCCGGGAGTTTCCGACTGTTCGCCATTGGCCTGACGCTCCACCTCGCGCACGACAGTTCCCATGCGGTCGCCGAAATGGTCCCGCAGATCGCTCGATTGATGTGGGTCGTCGAGGGCCTGGCGCCAAAGGGAAAGGGAGAGAAAAGGCATCACGGAGGTTTGGGCCACCGTTGCCGACAGCTTCTGAAGATCGATCCACACGAGGTCGCGCGGTTCGAGGGAGAGCCTCATGTCCTTTATCCGAGAAAGGATCGACGCGCGGAAATCCGCCTTCAAGCGCGCCGCCTCCCGAGTCAGGAGTTTCTCGGCCACCGATTGGCGCGCGAGCTGCT
Source organism: Silvanigrellaceae bacterium (assembly GCA_044356935.1). Lineage (GTDB taxonomy): Bacteria > Bdellovibrionota_B > Oligoflexia > Silvanigrellales > Silvanigrellaceae > JADCJN01. Next base: position 2,733 of record JBIKVI010000230.1, read on the forward strand.
CGAGGATGGGGCCAGGCTCAAGCGTGTTGAAGCGCAACATCACCGGCTCCGCGAAGTCGGGCTTGGTGTCGAGGGCCTGGATACGCGCGCGGAGGTTGGCGGGCGAGGGTGCGAGCTGGATGGACTCGACGGCCAATGGGAGGGGAAAACGCGACGGCGGCGCATCGGGAGCAACGCGATGGGAAGACGTAATGTTTAGGGAGGAGTTGACGTTGCCGCCGCGCTCGGAGGTGCCCCCTCCTCCTCCTGGCCGGTTGAAGTTTAGATTGTTGTTTCGCCGCACGGCAGGAGTGGGTCGCATCTGTGGCTTGGGCGATGCCACCGATCCAGGCTTACCAGGCGCACCGGGCGTTCCGGGCGTTCCAGGCGAGGAGAGAGCCGTCGCGGCGCTTCCTTGCGCGAAAACAGGGGAAGCCGGAACGGACCCGAGCAGCGCGCAGGCTACCGCCTTGCCTATGCGCCATGGTCCTGTGTGGATGCGCAATTGCATGAGGAAAGGACGTCGTCGGGGATCCATGGGGACCTTCCTCCAAAGAGAGAGTCCCTTGGAGGGTCGGACGGGCGAGGTCACAACACGAAGGCAGGTTGGGTGCGTGTCAGCGGGATGACGCCGAGGGTCAGTTTCCGTGCTCGAGGAAATCCTTCAGACGCGCGTTCATGACCGAGCGCCCCACCCAGAAGATTTCCGAGAGTTGTCCCACGATATCTCGCCCATGGTTCACTTGTCTCATGGCGCGTTGAAGGAGATCCCCAGGCACCAAGAGCAGCCCAGCGAACAGGTTCATCCTCGCCTGAGCGAGTTCGTCGGCCTCGCCGCCTTCCGCCTGAGGCGCAACGGTGGAAAGGAGCGTGCGTCCGATCTCGCGCGCGATGAGAGTGCGCAGGTGGGGTTTCATCTCTCCCCGTCGGTAGCGCACCAGGGTGGCATTGCCCTCGAAGGAGGCGTCCACGGGCTTGCCCGCGGGCATTTGCGAGCCGTCGACTTCCACCATGCGAACGTGTGGCAGGAGGACGTGTTCGAGCTCGGGCAGGAGCACGGGGCAGCTGCGCACGTCGGCGCGCTCGATGAGGCCGCGCGTCATGCGTACGCTCTCGGCGCGTTGGAGGTCCACGACCTGCTCGAACGTACGCTGCTCGCCGCCTGTGGAGTACTTGCCAGGGTTGCGGAAGTACTCGCGTTTGACTTCGTCGTGATAGCGGCTCGAAACTGCCAGAGGACCATAGCCTCTGTATTCTTGGAGGCTCTCCTCGAGGTCGCTCTTGCCCGAAATAATGTCGGTGACGAAACGCGCGTCGACCTCGAGGTGCGTCGCGATGGCGTTCACCGTTTGGAGCGACTTGATGTTCTTTTTGCCCTTCTTCCAATGGCTGCAATCTGCCGGATCGTAGCCCAAGATGGCCCCGACGTGCTGGTCGATGACCTTCACCTCGAAGTTGTGCTTGATGCTCAATGCTTCCTTGCAGAAACGGAAAAGTTCGGCGCTGTGCGGGTATCGATTCTCGGCGGACTTCTTCATGAGCGTTCCCCGATGCCTCGTAAGCCTCGAGCGGAAGCGGGCAAGCGCACGCATGCTCGGATGGCGGTTCCCGCTCGCGCGGGCTTTGTTCATTTTGCAAGAGACTCTAGAGAAATAAACAACTGCACCGGAGCGCGTTTGTCAAGCCGACGCTCACCTGTGGTGTATTCTGCCTTTTATCAGTGCATGGGCTTAGAGTTCGCGGCGCATTTTGCCTCGTGGGCGTTTGACGGCGGTTGATGAACTCCACAGCAGGTGTTGTTACGCTGGTAGAGACATGCGTTTTTCGCGCCGCCCCGCCCCCGACGAGAGCTAAGAGTGCCGTAGGGAACCAAGGAGAGGTTTATGGGCTTTCGGATAATGACCAACATCTCGTCAGTGACGGGGCAGCGCCATATGCGCAACACGCGCCGTTTGCTTGACCAGAGCCTCGAGCGCCTCTCCTCGGGGTACCGCATCAACAAGGCGGGCGACGATGCGGCGGGTCTTGCCATCAGCGAGAAGATCCGCGCCAAGACGCGCGGCCTCATGCAAGCGCAGCGCAACGCCAACGACGGCATCTCGCTCATCCAGGCTGCCGAAGGTGGTCTGAACGAGATCCAGAACATGCTTATCCGCATGCGTGAACTCGGTGTCCAGTCGGCTTCCGATACCATCGGTCCCAAGGAGCGCGTTTACCTCGACAACGAGTACCAGGCCCTCAAGTCCGAAGTGGACCGCATCGCAAACTCCACAGACTTCAACGGCACTCAGTTGCTCGACGGCACGGGCGGCACGCTCGATATCCAAGTCAACACCGGCGGCGAAAACCTCCTCGGGGTCGATCGCATCACCTTTGACGCCTTCAAGGCAGATGCCAACGTCGACAAACTCGGCCTCACCGACCTCGCTCTCGACACCAAACCCGGCGCCCAGCAGACGCTCGCGGTGGTCGACGGAGCCATCGACTACATCTCGTCCATCCGTGGGGATCTGGGCGCCATACAAAACCGCCTCGTGTCGACCATCAACAACATCGGCATCAGCGTCGAGAACCTCTCGGCCGCCAATAGCCGCATTAAGGACGTCGATATCGCCGACGAGAGTTCCGAGCTGACGCGCAACAACATCCTCATGCAGTCGGGCACCTCCGTCCTCATGCAGGCCAACCAAGTGCCGCGCATGGCGCTCCAGCTCCTCCAGGGACAATGACGACCTCGTGGTCTTCGCTCACGGCGGGTTCGTGGTAGACGTCCACGACCTTGCTCCAGAAAAATGAGCAATTTTGGTTTTTTGAATCGCGCCGTTGTATTCTCAAACGGGCAAATAGCAGGGTGGCTCGCGGTTTGCGTGGGTGGCCCCGCACTTTACGAAGTGCGCTTCATGGCCGAGGGAGACATTGCCGACAGACGTCGCATATAGTCAGCGATGCGGGCGCAAACCTCAGCCGGACCCAGACCCCAGCGAAGGTACCTACGACCCCCGTGCGCGAAAGCCTTGGGCATGGCGCCGCTTTCATGAGCAAGGCGCTCGTAGAGGGCGTCGTCGGGTTCGAACTCGAGACGCACCAGCAAGAAACTCGCATGCGTCTCACAGACCACGAAAGCCCCCGGCGAGACCGGCGCAAGCGCTTCCCGCAAGAGATTCGCCTCGGCCCGCAGTGTCGTCCAGTTGAGCGCATAGTGGCTACGTGCTTCGAGGGCGGCGGCTGCCACACGCAAGGCATAGGGGTTGAATCCGAGTGGGAGATGGAAAGCGTCTGGAAACAAACCCACGCCATAGCCCAAGCGGAGTCCAGGCAGCCCAAAAAACTTGCTCATGCTCCCGAGGACCGTCACGTTGGGGCAGGACGAGGCCAAGGTTGCCAGCGAGGAAGGAAACGCATCGTAGACGGCATCGAGCACGAAGGCATGACGGGGATGCCTAGCTACGAGGCGCAACAAATCGGCGGCCGGCACCACGTGCCCCGTCGGGTTGTTCGGGGTGGCCAGAATGACGAGGGCGACCTCGTCAATGTGGGCGAGCATGGCGTCGAGGGAAGCGAGATCGTAGCTGAACCCGAGGTTGCCTTCGGCATCGCCCGAGGTGAGGACAGGGAAAGTCTCCACGGAGAGATCAAGGCCCTGAGCGAGTTGTGCGTATGTGTTCCACGAAAAGTCGGGCAGGATGACCCGCGAAGTCGACGCCGCTCGCCAAAGCATGATTTTGAGGAGAGCGTCCTCCGCGCCGTGGAAGAGGCAGACACCAGGCTCTCCCTTGCCGCGAGGCCCGGGCTCGACGCCAAGCGCTAAAGCAAGGGCGGCGCGGAAGTGAGCAGCATCGCCCGGGAGGGCATAGCGTCGACCCTCGCAGGCGTCACCTTCGGCGAGGAGGCTTGCGACCCCCTCGGCATGATGAAAAAAGTACTCATTTCTGTTTAGTCTGAGTGGGACGGTGCCTTCGGGGTCCAAACGCGCTTCCCTTCCGTGTGGCGGCCCTCCGTGAGTATCACGCCTTTTCAAACTCTATCAAGGCCATAAGGAGACGCCATGACGGCGACGAACGCTCGGGCGGAAGCTCTCGAAGAAGCCCGCAAGCAGATCTTCAGCAAGTTGTGGGCCCACTACCGGGAGGCCGTGCCCGACGTGCCACGTATCGAAGACGCCATTCGCGCACGGGGTGAGGTTTGGAGCGAGGATCACGTGGCGTTCCGCACTCTGCCCGGAGCCCACTGCGGCGCCCATATCCTCCAAGGGGTCTTCGAGGCGCTAGGCTACGCCCGGCGCGACTCCTTGCGCTTCGACGACAAAAAGCTCGATGCGTTCTGGCTCGCGCCTCCCGCCGAGCAGGGCGCGCCGAGCGCTGCGGTCTCTCCGAAGGTG
>JBIKVI010000231.1:0-7084 GCA_044356935.1 Silvanigrellaceae bacterium
GATTGGGCGCGGCGCACGTTGATGCCGCCATCGAGGCCGTCAAGGCGCGACCAGCTTACGAAACACGCCGCGAGGTCATCGATCTCGTGGGCGCATGGGCTCCCACGTTCCCTAAAGAAGGACGCAGGATCCTGGCGTCCCTAGCCGGAAACGAACCATCTCCGCGCCTCGCCCAACGGGCGCGTGGTTTGCTCGCAACCCTTTGATTCCCGCGCGGCGCGCGCGATCCCCCCTGACTCCACACGAAGCCTCGGCGTGTTACACTCTGCGCAGACCAGCCCCGGAGGACGCATGCCAAAGCCCGTCATCGCCCGAACAAACGGGAGGATCGTCACGCCCCTCGTCACGCCCCTCGTTACGATAACGGTCCTGGCAGTGTTCAACGTCAGCGCTCCGCTCACCGCGTGCAACAAGCGGGGAGCCGTCTACAGCGGTCGTTACCTCGCAGAGAGAAGCGACGACGGCGGCAAGACGTGGTTCAACGACGAGGGTGGCCTGGCCGCCAAGTCGGGCAGCACTCGCGAGGCGGAGGAAGGGCATTACTCAAACCGCGTGTTCGAAGCCGCTCAGACGCTCTGCGGACAGTCCAACGTGGACGATATCTCGAAGGTCCGCGTCCGGGGATTCACGTATGTGAAGGAGGGCAAGGCCCAGGTGTCCGACGAAGAGCTCCGCTCGAAGCCTCGTTTCGATACCGACTGCCAAAGCTACCTCGCCTTTCGAAAGTAACGCGAATCAGCGATCCTCGGCCTCGCTGAGCAATTCCGCGGGATCGATAAGGTGGAAGCTCGCGCCCTGCGTTTCCATCAACCCGGCCTGCTTGAACTCGGCGATGGCTCGGCTCACGGTTTCGGGCGTCACGTCGGCGAGTTCGGCGATGTCGCGGCGGTTGAGGGGTGGCTCGAAGGTCGTCTGTCCCTCGTCGGCGAATAGAGTGAAGAGCTCGTGGATGACCGAGGCCACACGCGATTTCGCGGGACGGTAAAGGTCGCTCTCGATGCGCTTCTCCATGCGCGCGAGCTCGATGCAGAAGATCTTCATGAACTGGAGCGAGATGCCCGGAGAGCGCTGTATGAGTTCGAGCACGGCGTTGGCGTCGACGGAGAACACCTCGCTGTCCTTGAGGGCCACGGAGGTGCGCCCGTACTTGAACTCACCGAACACCTCGCGGATCCCCACGATTTGGCCGGGGCGCACGATGCGGGTGATGACGCTCTCGCCCTCGGTCCCCTCGCGGACGATTTTCAAGCACCCATTCGCCACACCATAAATGCTCCGGGGAGTGTCGCCCGAAATGAAGAGGTTTTGGCCCTTGCGCAGCCGAATGACCGACGAGTGGTCCTGGACGCGCGCAACCTCCTCCTCGCTAAGGCTCGGAAAGAGGCGCCGCAGGGTGTAGGTGCCTTTGGACTTTTTTTCCATCGTGATCAGTACTCCGGGGGGAGGAGGGCGGCGAGGTCGGCGTCGATGGCATCTCTCACCCTATCCACGCCCAAATTTGTTCTCTGAGATGATCCGTTGACGAGGAAACAGAAAGCCACCCAATCTCCCGACTTCGTCCGGCTATAGCCAGCCAAGCCGACGGCATCAATGGGCTCGGTGAGCGTGCCCGTTTTGGCGCGCACCAGGTCGCGCAGGTGCGTCTGTCCGGGGGCATCGAAGCGTCTGCGCACCGTGCCTTCGGTCCCGGCGATGGGCAAGGCGGCGAGGAACGACGGGAACTCACGGGCGTTGGCCGAAACACGGTCGAGCACGGCCACGACGTCCCGCGCCGAAAGCTTGTTTTCAGGCGTGAGTCCAGACCCCGAGGCCAAAACGATGCCGTCGGTTTCGAGACTGCCCTTGTACTTGGACGCCAGCACGGTTTCGCGCGCGTAACGTTCGAGTGCAGCAGCCCCTCCTGCGAGCGTCGCTCCCTGTTTCCGCCCCTCGCCTACATCGAGCTGGAGAGTGAGCATGTCTCCTATGAAGTTGTTGCTCACCTTGAATAAACCCCGCACTTGCCAGTCGAGCGGAAATCCCTCCACCTCGGCCAGGGGAACGAGGCTCCGCGCGGGCGCAATCCGTTCTATTCTCACCTTGCCCTTCACTTTGACGCCCGCCGCGGCGAGGAAGGCAACGAGGGTGGAGCCCGCGTAATCGTCGGCGTTAGATATGGAACGGTAGACGCGCACGGGGAACGCACCGGGCGCCACCGTGCCAGAGGCCGTCACAACGTCGGTTCCCCCTTGCGACACGCGAGAGGCCGAAACACGCGAGGCGTTCCCGCCCGTGCCTACCTTGCCCTGCAGCCGAACGGTGTCGAGCGGATAGGGTTCAAGCGCCACGCGCCCGGGTGCGCCCACGCCCGTTCCTGGGCCTGCGACCACAGCAAGGACGCTGAAGTTGACAGCGGCCGCGGAGAGGGGGCTGTCGTAGGCATTGACGCTAGCGCGCTCGCCGGCGCGACGGTTTGTGTCTTTGGCGATGGGCCCGAAAAGGCTCGTGTTGAGCACAAGGTCGCCCGACACCTCACGCACTCCAAGACGCGCCACATCGGTGGCCAGAAACCAGAGTTTCTCATTAGTGAGGTAGGGATCCCCCGCTCCCACGAACACGAGATCGCCGGCGACGGTGTCACCTTTCAGAGCTCCTCTGCGGTAGAAACGACTCTTAAAGGTATGCTCTGAACCAAGGCGTTCCAGGACGGCGGCGGCAAGGACCAGCTTGCTTACGGATGCTGGGGTGAGCCTTTGGGTCCCTTTGCGATCGACCAAGGCCTCGCCTGTGCGGAGGTTCACTGCGAACGCACTCACCCGGGCGCCCTCTCGCTCGAGCCGCTGAAGCTGGAGGAGGGACGCGTCCGACGCCCAGGCGGCGAGCGGCGTTCCGGTGACCACGAGCAAGAGGGCCGCGACGGCCTGTATTGTGACGCGGAAGGCCATTGTGTACACCTATGGATTGCTCACGGAAATTCCCGGCAGGGTACAACGAACCGCGTCGGGAGCACAACGCGCGCCCCCGCGCGAATCCCTAGGAGATTGCGAGAATGGAAAAAGTGGTGATCATCGGCTCGGGTCCGGCGGGCCTCACGGCCGCCATCTACACCGCACGCGCGGCGCTGGAGCCGCTCGTCATCGCGGGTCTGCAGCCAGGAGGCCAGCTGACCACCACGAGCATCGTCGAGAACTGGCCGGGAGCGGGTCCGGAGGGAATCGATGGTAACGAACTCATGGTGAAGATGCGCGCCCAGGCGGAACACATGGGAGCGCGGTTCCTCGACGGCCGCGTCGTGGGCGTCGAGCGCGACGCAGGAGGGCACCTCACCGTGAAGCTCGACGATCGCGAACTCCACGCCAAAGCCATCATTGTCGCCACAGGCGCTTCGGCCATCACGCTTCCCCTCCCCAACAAGGAGAAGCTCATGGGATATGGCCTTTCGACGTGCGCGGTGTGCGACGGCTTCTTCTACCGCGGCAAGAAGGTAGCCGTGGTGGGCGGCGGTGACTCCGCCATGGAGGAAGCGACCTACCTCGCTAAACTCGCGGCCGAGGTCACGCTCATCCATCGCCGTGAAACGTTCCGGGCCTCCAAGACCATGCAGGACAGGGTGAAAGCCAACCCGAAAATCCGAATCCTCTGCAACACCGAAGTCGTCGATACGACCTCCGACCCCTCTGGCCTCACGGGCATCGTCATTTCCAACCTTAAATCGCAGGAACGCGCCACCCTCCCCGTGGATGGGCTCTTCATGGCAATCGGGCATCACCCGAACACCGAGTTCGTGCGCGGTTTGGTCGAAATGGACGACAAAGGCTATATCCATGCCGTCAACGGGACGCACACCAACATTCCAGGCGTGTTCGCAGCTGGCGACGTGGAAGATCAACTCTACAGGCAAGCCATCACGGCAGCAGGTCGTGGCTGCCAAGCCGCCCTGCAGGTCGAGCGTTACCTTGAGGGTTTCGAGCACTGAATCCGCTGCCCGTGCGCATGCTCGCGAGCTGCCCCGTAGCGTTGTAGCCACGCCCCTCAGGTTGGGAGATGTCAGCGAAGGCGTCGGCCACGAGGTGATCGTCCGAGGTACGGGCGATGTCGGCGAGTGACACGATTCCCACGAGGCAGTTGTCGTCGTCGACCACGGGGATGCGGCGGATTTGCTTCTTGGCCATCACCATCACGAGGTCCTCGACGTCTTGATCGGGCCGCGCGGTGATCGGCGAATCGGTCATGACCTCACTGACGTTCGTGTCCACGGGATCGAGTCCTTTCGCCACCGCACGAATGGTGATGTCGCGGTCGGTAATGACACCCACGAGCTTGCGTCCCGCCATGTCATCGACCACGGGAACCTCGCCGCAATCGTGCTCGAGCATGATGCGCGCGCAATCCACCAGGGTCGCGTCCTCGGTGCAGCAGCGCACGTTCTCGGTCATGATATCCTTGGCGTTCATAATTCCCTCCTCTTCGTTCGTCTTGGGTGCCAGGTATCGCGCACCCTGCGCCTCCGAGTCCGCACAGGGCCTCCTCCCCGGGGCGCGCCCCTCGAGGTCTCGCGCGCTGGACAGGATTGCCCCATGCTAAGCCGCCCCCCTCCCCACGCAACCCTGACCCGGGGCCCGGCCGTGTTAGGGTGTTTGTCGTGACCTAGGAGGAATGTTGCGATGCCGTCTTCACGATCGCGGCCCAAGCGCCGCGTGATCCTATTCGCCCTCAGCTTGGCGGTCGCCACGATTTTTTGGGGATGCCCTCAAGGCGGCATCACTCCCAAAACCAGCAATCAGCGCTCTCGCGACCTCCTCGCTCAAGGCCTCGAGGCCCAGAGACGAGGTGATCTTCCCCAGGCCAGGCGACGCATGGAAGAAGCCCTCGCGGTGGACCCCGGCAACGGGCGTGCCCGTGCTGCGTTGGCGTCGCTCCACGCGGGCGAAGCGGGTATCGTTCTCGCTCGGCTGGTAGACCCCCTCTACAAAGCTTCGGAGGATCTCGATGCACCCCAAGCCGCGCTCGTCGAGGAGCGAAGGCGCGCCCATGCCCGGGACGTCGAAGAATCCATGTCGAAGAATCGAGCCACGTCGGCTGCGGACGCCCGCTCCCGCAAAGCCCTGAACGACATCAAGAACGTCCTCGACGAGGCGGGGGCATTCCTGGCCAACGCCAATCTCGCCCTCATCGTCTTCGACACGCTTCCCCGAGTTTCCGTCGAACGCACTGAGTCGCTCGAAAAAGCCATCGCGGTTCTGCGCGACGGCTCGGTTGCCCCAGGCGCGCGCGACGAAGAGACCCGACTCTACTTGGCCATTCTTGGGGGAATACGCTTCGTCGGCGGCGTCCGCACGATTCTGGGGACGGATACCTTCGCGGCAGGGGACTTCCTCCGTTTCCGCTCGAGACTGTGCGCCCAAACCGACGCCCCCCTTCGCGCCGCACTGGCCGACGCAAGGACGTCACTCGGGTACATGGAGGAAGGCCTCACGCACTCACCCGACGATCCCGACACCTCGAAGCGCCGGCGACGCAAACGCTTGCAAGAGTTCGTGACAAAGTTCCTCACCAATGGCGTGTTCGCGCGCGCAGACGTCCTGTTCGACCCCCGATCCCAGATAGGAGGCGCGGCACGCGAAGTCGCTGACGCCTGGTGCGCGGGAGATGCCCCGCGCGAGGCCGCGCGCCCTCTCGTCGAAGCCGTCGAATCAGCGTTGCCGATACCCCGACCATCAGCATCGCCCACTCAAGGCAAGGAGGCCACGACCCCGGCGGCAGGACCGTAAGGGAACACCCTGAGTTCAAGGCGAGCCTGGAGGTCCGAAATTCCGCGCGCGCCACTGGCGGGAAGGAGGCTTGCAACACCGTAAACCCCGGTCGCGAGCGTGAAGAGCCCTAGTCCAATTTGAGAACCCGTGGATCTCTCCCGCGCGAGCTGAAGCGAAAGGGCCCCTCCGGCCGCGGCAGCGAGGCTAACCAATCCATTCCACAGGCGCACCTGGTCACGCTCATCTCGCAAACGCGTCAATCGTTGCACGAGATGGCGATCGAGCGCGCGTTGCCTCCTGTCTTCGGAAACTCCTACCCTCTTGAGCGTCGTGTCGAGCTCGTCGAGCGCCTCGGCCTCGCGCGTGAGTGCGTCACCGCGGACGGCCAGCGACACACCCTGGAGCAAGCCCAACAAGGAAGACGTCGCGAGGAACGCGAGACCCGTCTTTGAGAGCGATTCGTCGGCGCGAGCCGCCAAGGTCAGCGAAAGTCCAAGCCCGAGCGTTCCCCCGGAAATGAAACCAACGGCCTGTTCTCCAAGCGACGCATCATAACTTGCCATTGTCCGGCGAAAAGCCTCGACTCGGCTTCGCGGCGGGTTCCCTGGACCCAAAGGAATGGCGGAAGCCGGTGATTCATCCGAAGGAACCTCTAAGTGTTCCGCAGAGGAAGCGAGGGCAGTCTGAGGACCCAAGGTTGGCATTGGCGCGACGAAACCTCCTGACGAGGCGAGAAGCGCGACGACGAGCGTAGCGGACACCCTTGAGCTGCTCCGTGGACATGTGCTTCGACGACGCGAGGACTCCCTCATAGGCTCACCTCCATTTCCGCGGTGAAGCGGGGCTTCGATCCTCGGGGCGACTGCAGGCGGTTCACCCATTCCTGCGCTAGCCCCAAACCGAAACCTCCCGCGGAAACCGAGAGCGCAGAGCGGAGGAAACCCGGGGCCCACGATCCGGTCAAGCGCGTCGGACCCAGAAAATAGCCGGCCACCATAAAGGTCCGATCGGAGCCCAAAGGTCCTCCATCGAGGAATCGAATGTGCGTGACACCGAGTTGGCCCCGCCCCCAAGGCAGGTGGGGCACAAGCGAAAAAGCCCCCTGGAATCGGGGCCGGAGATCATCGAACACGAAAAGGTAGTCGGGCGAACGATCGCGTCCCTGCGTGCGTCGCCCGAGATCGCGCAACTGGAACGAGCCGTTGAAGAACTCGAAGGCTTCCACACCACCGCCGACGTCGGCGAGCCAAGCGCGGACCCTTTGCCGAAACACGAGTTCATCGCGTTCCTGGGAAGCGAAGTCGACCACGCTCGCTTCCACGAGAGACTCACTCCGATCGAGGTAGCGGCCC
>JBIKVI010000232.1:0-7081 GCA_044356935.1 Silvanigrellaceae bacterium
GTGCCGACGTCGGCGCATTCTTCATGAGCCTCATTGCGACCTGTCTGGGTCTGGGCGTCAACCCGCTCGCCTACCTCACCGCCATCTTGCGCTGGCGCGACGCAATCACCGATGACAACGCGGGTGATTGGATGCCCGATACCTTTGAGCGCGGCCTCGCGGCCGCACAGAGCAGCGCTCCTGCAGACGCACTGGGCTACGTCGTCTGCCCGAGCCGGAAACGCGCCACAGACGCCCATGAATCGCCTCCAAGTCCGTTTGCTGGCCCTCCTCCACAGCCGGCGTCGCCACGCTCGGCCATCCACTAGTAATCCACACGTTCCGCGAGGATGCGCTCACGCGCGTTCGTACGTATACGACGCGCCACTCAAGCATTCACCCCGCAGGCATGAGAACGTACGACAGCGACCCGGAAACCTTTGACAGAAACAGGGGGTGATGACTGTTGGTGGACATGGACAATTCCACGATGGACACATAGAGTCGGCTCCGGCCCTTCCCGCGCGGAAGGGCCGCTGCGTTTCGCCGCCCGCGCTCTTGGCGCCGGGCCCCCCGGGGGATACGAAGGAACATGAAAGAACACGCTGCCGCGTCGTCGTTCGCGCTTCCCTGGTCGGGAGACACGCATTATGCCCTTCCCACCTTCGGAGGGGTCGGGCTTCCAGAAGGCACTTTGTACCTCGACAATGCGGCCGCCACACCCCTGTGCCTGCCCGCGTTCGACGCCATGGCACCATGGCTGCTTGGGATGTGCGGGAATCCCGCGAACCGCCTTCACCCCATGGGCGAACTCGCCGAGCACGCCTTGGCCGCGGCGCGCGCCACCGTCGCGCGCGCTCTGGGTGTGGAGCAAGTCGGCGTTACCTTCACAGCTAGCGCCACGGAAGCCAACAACCTCGTCTTGCGTGGCCTCGTGGACAACCCCATGCGAAAGCGAGGACGCCTGGTGGTTGGCGCCACGGAGCACTCGTCGGTCCTCGCCACGGCGCTTCGCCTGGCCGAACTCCACCAGGACGTCGAGGTGGTCGTCCTGCCGGTCGACGCACAGGGTCAGGTCGATCTCGAAGCCGCCCGCACAGCCATAGACGGGAGCACACTGTGCGTGGCGCTCATGGACGTGAACAACGAAACAGGCGTGGTGCAGGCGGGACTTCCCGCAGTGGCGGCCATGGCCCGCGCGGCGGGGGCGGCCCTTCATGTGGACGCGGTGCAGGGGTTCGCCCGCGGCGAACTCGGGGCGGACCCGGAGTCCGTTCCCTTCGATACCGCGGTCGTCAGCGGAGCGAAGATGAACGGCCCCAAAGGCGCGGCCGCCCTCATCACCCGGCGTCGCAAGCCCCGCCTCAGGTTCGAACCGCAACTCACCGGCGGGGGCCAGGAAGGCAATTTGCGCTCGGGCACTCCCAACGTGCCGGCCATCATCGGCTTCGCCCGCGCGGTGGAGTGGTACGCGCTCGAGCGGCAAGAAGGTCTCACGAGAATCGGGCGCCTCGAAGAACGATTCCTTTCCACCCTGCGAGCCGAGCTGAAGGGGCGCGTGGTCGTCGCGGTCCACGGCGAAGGGGCCCGGCGCGTTCCCGGTATCGCCTCCGTTCACTTTGAAGGCGTCAACGCCATGAAGCTCGTGGAAGAGGCACGCGTCGTATGCGCAAGCGTGGGGAGTGCCTGCCGAACCCTGCAAGCCACGGCGAGCCACGTCCTTCTCGCAATGGGTGTGAGCGAGGAAGCCTCTCTGGCCTCCCTGCGCGTTTCCTTCGGACTGTGCAATACCGACGACGAGGCCGTGACGGCGGCCAAGCTTCTCGCCCATGCCGCGCTCAAGGTAAAGTCTTACTCGGCAGTCTTGTGACTCGCCTTCGACCCAACGCAGGTCGACTCCTGTTTGACTCCTCTTCGACTCCTCCTTCACTGCACCGACGCGAGACGGAGCGCCGAGCCGAGCCAGCGAACCCTAGGGGGCCCCATGGATCTCAACGTACTCATCGTCGGCGGCGGCATCCACGGCACCGGACTCCTGCACGATCTCGCCACGCGGCGAGTGGGCGGCGTGCATCTCGTTGAAAGGAGCCAACTGGCAGCGGGCACGAGCAGCCGGTCCACCAAACTGGTCCATGGCGGCCTGCGTTACCTCGAGCGCGTGGGGCAGTGGGGCCTCGTGCGGGAGGCACTTCGTGAGCGCGGCATCCTGCTGCGCGTGCTCAAGGGGCTCGTTGCGCCCCTGCCCTTCGTCCTGCCGGCCTTCAAAGGCGACCGGCCACCCTGGATGATCCGCGCGGGCCTGTTCCTTTATGACGTCCTTGCCGGCGACGGTGGCCTGCCCTCGGCCAGACGCCTCTCGCGCGAGGAGCTCCTGAGCGTCGCCCCCTACCTGCGCCATGACCGCGTCGAGAGCGACATGCTCGATGCCTTCCTTTACTACGACGCGCAGATGCTCGACGACGTCATCGTGCGCGTCGCCGCGGAAGCCTCGCGACGCCTTGGCGCCACCCATGAGGAAGGCGCCATGGTGGAGGCAGTGGAACCCATCGAGACGTCGGAAGGGCGAGCCTTCCGATGCGTCATAGCTTCGGCGACGGGGCGCCGCGAAGTGACCGCGCGCATCGTGGTCAACGCGGGCGGGGCTTGGGCCAACGCCAACCTCCTTCGCTGGGGCATCGCCCCGCGCGTGAGCTGCTTGCTCAACGTCGGTACGCACATCGTGTTCCGCCCAGAGGCCGTGGGGGCGACGCCCGCGGCATGCGCCGCTTCGCTCCTGCAAAACGCCGACGGGCGAGTGGTCTTCTTCATCCCTTGGAACGGCCGTTGGCTGTTCGGCACCACGGAGAGCGTCCTGCGGCAGGGAGATCCCCGCGGACTTCTCCCACCCGAGGAGGACGTGCGTTACCTCCTCGAGGCTGCCTCGCACAACCTCTCCTTTTCGGGCCCCGTGGGCGCCCTGGGGTCGGCCTCCGACGCCGTCGAGGAAGTGTTCTGCGGTGTGCGCACCATGCCTTTCAAGGCTCCCCCCGAAGTCACAGCGCGCGCGGCCTCGAGTGCCCGGGGGCAAGCCTGGTCCACCGACCCCTTTTCCTCGCCCTTCTACGTGCGCGAAACATCGGAAAACATCTCCGCCCTCTCGCGCGAAACCGTCATCGACGACACCCTACCCGGCCTCATTTCCGTTTACGGCGGCAAGTACACAACGTACCGATCGCAGTGCGAGGCCATCGGCGCTTTGGTGGCGCGCCGCCTCGGCGTGGGAGGAACCACGGGAACGCAGGTCGCCGAGAACTGGTTCCTCCCCGAGATCCTCGCCGACAGTCCGGAAATGTTCCGATCGTCGCCCGAGGTCCGCGTGTTATGACGTCCCCTCCGAACGATGCCCGCTTGGCTCCCTCAATGGCGGCGCCTGCCGCTTCGGGTGCTGGCGGAGGCGCGACGTTCGCTTTGCTGGCCTACGGGTCCTGGGGCCTCGTGCCCCTGTATTGGAATCTTCTCAAAGGAATTCCCTCGCCCGAAATCCTCTCCCATCGGGTGTTGTGGAGCACTGCCCTGCTCCTGTGCCTCGTGGCCTGGAAAAGACAGGCCACCGGACTGCGCGCGGCGTTCGGATCGCGTCGCGCGCTGGGCGTTTACCTCCTGTCCGCCACGCTCATCGGCGCCAACTGGTTCATTTATGTTTTCGCGGTCACCAACGGCCACGTTCTCGAAAGCAGCCTCGGTTACTTCATCAATCCTTTGGTGAACGTGGCGCTGGGGGTGGGCTTCCTCAAGGAACGCCTCGGACGAGCCCAATGGCTCGCGCTGGGCCTCGCGGGAGCCGGCGTCGTTTGGCTCGTGGCGGCCGCGGGCGTGTTCCTTTGGATTGCGCTGTCGCTCTCGCTCACGTTCGGCTTCTACGGTTTGGTGCGAAAACGCGCGCCGCTCCCCTCGCTTCTTGGCTCGACGCTCGAAAGCGCCTTGCTCGCGCCGTTGGCCCTGGTTTGGCTCGCGTGGCTCATGTACGCGGGTAACAGCCACTTCTTTGCCACCCCGCAGTCTCCCTCGGGTACTGCACCCATCGAGGGTGGCGTCGTGTTCACGAGCGTGGCGATGCTGGTGGGTGGCGCGGTCACAGCGCTTCCCCTCCTTTGGTTCTCGGAAGCCGCCAAACGCCTCTCGCTCACCACTCTCGGATTCTTCCAGTTCGTGGCGCCCACGCTTCAATTCCTCCTGGCGGTCCTGGTGTTCCGGGAGCCCTTCGGGGCGAGCCAGGCGGTTGCTTTCGGGCTCATTTGGAGCGCGCTGGCGGTGAACGTCGGCGCGTCGCTACGCGCCCGAATCGGAGCTCGAGTGAGCGACACCCGAGCCTGAGGCCTGCGCGTTTTTGGCATCCTCGACGCGCTCCCGGAGGGTCAGGAGCAAGAGATCGCGGATTCGACGCGACACGGCCGACTGGCGCACCGAGAGATACAGGGGCCTCGCCACGTCTTCCCAGTCTGCGACGTCGACGACCACGAGCCGACCTGCGCGAACGCTCTCGCGCATGAGGACCTCGGGCAAGAAAGCCACGGCGTCGGTGCGCATGGCGAGCTGCAGCGCGGCTTCCGCCGTCGCCGTCGTGGCCATGCGCGAGCGCGACTCGGGAGGGAGTGGACAATGATCGTTGCCTGCCTGAGGGCCCCAGGGCGACCAGTAGCCGGGAAGGACGAAAGGGAATTTTCGGACGTCTTCTTCGCGCGCGGGCGAGTCGCCTCGGGTCAACCCGTGTCCCGGGCGAGCGACCAGCTGCCAACGCACATTCGCCACGGGACTCGTTTCCCAACTGCGGGGCCACTCGAGTTCGCCGAGGTGGCAGCAGGCGTCGAACGCATTGTTGAGCCCGGCCTGGACCATGGCGTCGGGAGGAAAATCCAGCAACACGTAAGGCTGCCCTCCCCCATGTTCCACTTCGAGGGCAGCAAGCGCAGGGGCGACGACGTGTGTGGAGACGAACGATACGGAACCCACGGCCAAGGGGGGACGGGCAGCAACTCCATCGACCGGGCCTTGCACCCGTGCGGCGAGGTTGCGTCGCGCCGCGCGCACCTGTTCGAGGTGGGGAACGAGGGCGCGCCCTTCGGCAGTGGCCAGCAGGCCTTGGGGCGTCGCGCGGAACAGAACGACACCGAGCTTCTCCTCCGCGCCACGCAGGCCGCGCGATACCTGGCTGGGAGAAACGGCGAGGCGTCGCCCTACGGCCCTCACGGACGTGTCCTGGAACAAGGCCAGCAGGAGTTCAACTTCACCGAAGGTGATTTTGTCGATAGCGGCGTCGAGGACGTTGGTCATTTCTCTCCCATGGCCGAGATGTCGTTTCCTTCGAGGAGAACCCGGGGAAGCACCAGCGCAAAGCCCGCGCCTTCGGAGCCCGGCTCCAAACGCAACACTCCACCATGCCTTTGCACGACCAAGCGCGCCATGGACGCCCTCGCATCGGAGGGGTCAATGGCATCGTGTTTGGTCTTTCGGCCGTCGCCGAGAGAGTTCTCGGTTTGCTCTTTTTCGACCTCATTGTCGCTCACATTGTCTGTCTCTTTGTCGCTCTCGCGTGGGCTCGCGGCGATCGTCACGCTGTTGAACGACGACTCGCTCAACGTAACGGTCATCCGGGACGATAGCATTGCGACGGCGCCCTCCACGGTGCGCATCAACAATCCGGCGAGCGCCTGGACGAAGAGGGATCGATCGCACAAGACGAGCGCCTCGGTGCGGACGCGCACCTCGCAAGTCACGCCGCGCGCTACGCTAGCCGCGCGCACCTGTTCGAGAGCCTCGCCCACAAGGCCCCTCACCTCCGCCGACTCGAATCCGGGCTTCTCTTCCACACGCGAGAACGCCCTCAACGAGGCCACCATGCGAGCGAGCCGGTGGATACCTGAACTCGCCTCACCAAGGGAACGCTGCACGCTCGAAAAATCGGGGGAGTCGCCTTCCAAACTCAGGAGCGCCATTTGGATGCGCCCATCGATGACGGTGAGGGGCGTGTTAATTTCATGGACCACCGACAACGAGAGCTCGTTGACGTGGACACGGGAGGGGCGCGAGATGAGACTCGCGCGCGTCTCCGCAGCGATGGCCATCTCAAGCCGCTTCATTTCCGTAACGTCGTGCTGCACGCCGACGAAATAGAGCAGCTCGCCCGTTGGAGCGAGCAGGGGCGCGAGGTAGAGGCGGTTCCAGAAGGGCCGGCCGTCTTTGCGATAGTTGAGAAGCTCCTCCGTGTGAGGGCGCTCGGCAAGCAGGGCCTCGTGGATGCGCGCCACTGCCGCGGGTTCGGTATCGGGCCCTTGGAGGAAGCGGCAGTTGCGACCGATGCACTCGTCGACCGGGTATCCCGTCATTTCGGAAAAGCGCGAACTCACATAGACGAGCGGCATCTCCGGCGAGTGGGGGTCAGCAAGCGCCACAGACTCGCCAAGGCAGGAAAAACTCTTAAGGACCCAGTTGAGGACGGGTTGAAGGACTGGATCCACGGAAGGACCTCCACGGTGCGCGTGTCCCCACGTTAGAATCGGCTCCACGCGAAGTAAAGCCGAACCTAGCGCCACGAGTCTGCAATTCGTGGGAGGCTCCTAAAGGGCGCACAGGAGGTCCCACACGTTTCCTACGGCGCCCCCGCCCTCTTCGGCAGGGAGCCCTGGCACGTCCACCGCTTTGGGCTCGCCCGAAGGAGGCACCGCGCCCGCGAGCGACGACTTGAGGTAATCGCGCGAGTAGGCGTAGGCAGTGCCGTAGAGGTCGACGCGCCCGGTTCCCGACTTTTTCTTCGCGGTGGGCTCGTCGACAAGCCCCTTGGAGAGGTAGGCGCGCACGAATTCCTGATCGACGTCCTTGGGATCCTTGGCGTTGGCCTTGAGGAGCGCGGCAACACCCGCGACGTAAGGAGTCGCCATGCTCGTGCCGCTGATGGCCCTGTAGGGATCGCCGCCCTTCGACAACGAGACGGGCCATGTGCTGTAGATACGGGAACCGGGCGCGTTCACGTCGGCACGCGTGCGGTAGGAAGCCTTCGATTTCCCACTCGAGAAGTTACTGTATCCAGCGAGTTACTCGTCGGGCTCGGTTGCTCCCACGCAAATCG
>JBIKVI010000233.1:0-7061 GCA_044356935.1 Silvanigrellaceae bacterium
TTTGCGTTTCCGCGACCCGGTCCACGCGGGTAGCTCATGGACCAAAAGTGTGTCCTTAAGCACCTCGTACCAATCTACGACGGTCGTGCGCTTCACCTGTGCGTCGGATGCGAGGGTGGTGAAATTGATCTGCTGACCGTTGCAAAGCGCCGCGACCTCCAAGAAGCGACTGAACCCCGGGATATTGCGCGACAGGCCTTCGGCGGCGACCTCCTCGCGCAAGTAGGTTCCTGCATAGTCCGCGAGATCCGCATCGGGTTCATCTCCCAGGTAGATCGGGGGAAGCAGTCCGTGATTGAGGGCGCGAAGCAAGTCGAACGTCTCGCCGATTTCGCAGGTCACGAAGGGATGGAGGTGAGCGATACGGGCTCTGCCGCCGAGCAGGTTCGCACCTTTTCGCTTCAACGCGCGCGCAGACGAACCCGTGAGTACGAAACGGAAGCCATGTTCCTCAATGAGGAGGTGAACTTCGTCGAGAAGGACCGGCAAGCGCTGGACCTCGTCTATGACCACAAGCTCAGGGCGTGGGGAGATTGCGAGAAGTTCCGTTCGTAGTTTCGTGGGGTCCGCGGAAAGTCTCCGAAAGACGGAGGCGTCCAGGAGGTTCCACTGAGGCGCCTCAGGGGCCTGTTGACGCAAAAGGGTCGACTTTCCCGTCTGCCGTGGGCCAAGCAGCAATATCGACTTTTTTTCTGAGATATCAGGTATTTTAAGGACTCTTGATAAGCTCATCGCCACCTCCGTCATATTTCATGATAAATGACGGTACTACCGATGCAAGACGGCAGACTCAAGCCCCAGTGAACGCCGCCTTCCTGCTGCCCGCACAAGAGAGGAGCACTCCTTAACCACCGATACCCAAACTGATCATAAGCCATTGTTCTAAATACATAATATTTCCAGAGCAGGTCGACCGCCACGTCGACGAACCTCCGGCGACGAGCGTCCTACTGTGTCCACCGCGCTGAGGTAGGATTTGTAAGTCTCAAAATACCCTCGATTTCATGACATGGGTTTGTAAACAGAAAATTTACTCAAGCGGGCGAGCAGAAAAGTCGATCCGGGGTTGGGAGCAGCCAACTTGGAGGACCGGCACACCCCTGACTCCGCCGGCATGTCGTGAGGGCTCCATGTCGTCTCCCCCTGTTCGCAGCAAACTTGCTTCTCACCTCTTGTTCAGCTGTTTCCTTCTCGCGGTTGGCGGCACGGCCTGCTCGTCGAACGAAGGAGCCTCCAACGGCACTGCCGGAATCCTCATCGCAGGAACCCACAACGGCTTCGCCATGACGACCGGGTCGCTGCTGGGGTGTGTCGTCATCGGAACGAACATCGGCAAGGGGGAGTCCAATTCGATCGCGCTCACCAGCGCCCACTGCTGGCCCAACGTCGCCATTTGCGACGACAAGAAGGTGCGCTGGGCCGATGGCTCGTCGTCCGCCTGCGTCAACGTCCTGGGCGGCCCCGGAAGAGGATTTGGGGATGTCATCGCGTTTGAAATCGAGGGTAAACCCGCGACCCTCAATGAGTTGCCCATCGCAACGAGCATCGTCGCCGACACCCCAATCGAGATTCACGACGGCTCGGGAAACGTGAGAGCCTCCTGCAAAGTGAAGCGCGCGGAGCCGGGCCAATCTTCGTTCACCCATGACTGCGCGGGAAACACCTCGGGCCTTTCGGGTGCGCCGGTGTTCGTGCGGGGTGCGCGGGGCCTGGAGCTTGCGGGCATCCACGTCAGCCAACTTCCCAACGAGAAACAGGCCACCGTGTGGCCAGTGAATTTCCTCCAAAGTTTGCCCTCCGCGCAGCCCGGGAGTCTCTCCTTCCCACGCAGCACCGACCACATCCACGAGGTCTGCAGGGCCGACCTCGCCCGGTACCTCATCGAAAAAGAAGGCGTAAGCCTGAAGGCCGACGACCCCGGATTCGCCGCGGCCGCCGGGCCCAAACTGCACGCGGGCGCCTATGCCCGTTTCGAGGCCGCCTCGCCCCCGTACTTGACGATGTTTTACGAAGCCGATTGCAAGCGGTTGGCCGCAGGCACGCCCGAGGGGCTGGCACTGTTGGCCAAAGGCGATGCGGACTGCCGCTATGGCGAGGGTGATGAGAATTGCGCGCGCTCCTGCTGCAAAGGAGTGGGCGGTGGATTTGGGGCCATCGCCGGCTGGGAAGACTTCTGCTCAGGCTGGAAAGCCAATGTGATTGATGAGCACGGGGGCGGCAACGCTCGGTACAACGTTTGCACGTCGCCGCCGGTTCTGGGGCGCTGATCGTGCGGGCACGTCTTTGGGCCTTGTGCTTGGCACCCATGGTTTCCTTGGTGTCGTGCGGCAACGATCCCACGCAGGAGCGCCACGCTCCCTTGCCACGTCCCACATCCTCTCCCGCGAGTCCTCCCCTCAAATCCTCGAGCAAGGAATCCGTGGCCACGCACGCAGCAAGACATCCCCGCGTCGATTTGACCGCGGTGGTCCAACTTGAAAATCCAGCTAAGGGCCGCTGTCACGGGGTTGTCGCGGGCCCGCGAACCCTCGTGACTCCGTCGCACTGCGGGGTTGGGGTGGACTGGAAAGCCGTGGTGGTTCCGGAAGCCGTGTTTCGTAAGCGAGGCCACATGCCCTCGGTGGATCCCCTGGTGGAACCCTTCGATGTGTGGACCGTCACATGGCCTTCGCGCGCAAATGTTTCTGCCCTTCCTCCCCTCTTGAGCGCTCCGCGCCCCGACGCCATCCCACTCTCGGCGTCCTACTCGCTCATCCGAGGCCAAGGAGAAACACCCGGGTCCACGAAGTGCCGCATGGTGGGTTACACGCGCCAAAAACTCCTCTCCTACCGCTGCGACACAGGCCCGGGTGACAGCGGGGCGCTCCTGCTCGACCAAGAAAATCGACCCATGGCGATTCACCTTGGACAACGCAACGACTTGGGATACGCCGTGCTTCTGTCGGCCCTGGCGGAAGCCTTCGCGCCGTTTTCCTCGCCGCCGTTGGAGGTTTTGATTCCATGAGGAACAATCCGGCCCTTTTGGTCATGGGCTCGCTTTTGCTGCTCTCTTGTGGAAACCCCCGCGTTACGGGGGCGTCGAGCCGACCCCATTGCGACACGCAGGCACCCGAAAGCAAGCTCGCCCTGCTGAGCGCCCCACGGCCCGCAGGCCACGTGGGTGGACTCCTCGTGTTCGACCGCATGGACATCGAGAGTTTCGCGGAGGTGGGGTACGACAAGGCCGCCGTGCGTGCCGACGAGAAGTGCACCACGTCTCTCGAAGTCACGAAGCGCAACGGCCGTTACTTCGCACTCTTTTCCACGACGAACAATTGCTACAAGGGCTTCTCGCGCCTAGCGAAGAAACGGGCTCTGGTCGTGAACGCGCCAGGAACCAGCACGTACCACAAATTTGAGCTGGCCGATCCGCGCTTCGTAAAAACGGAAGCCTACTGGCGCACACTCGACGACGCGCCCAGGAGCATGCGCAACAACGCGGCCCTGGAGTTTGCGGGGCTCACCGCGTCGGCGAGCTTTGCGGGCTACCATACCAACCACCTGAAGCTTTCCGCCACCGACAGGCGCGCACAAACCGCACTGTTCTGCAGAATCGGCTCGGTGAAGCCCACGCCTGAAAACTGCATGGGGCCTGGGTACCTTCAGTTCGACGAAGTCGAGCTCCTCCCCGCCTCCAACCAGTCGGCCTTGGCGGAAGAGCTCGTGGCCCACACCGAAGCCACGAGGAACGAAGCCCGTTCGCAGCTCAGGTACGTGGCCAACGCTCAGGAGGTGGACGCCCTCCTTGCCTACGGCAAGAACATGGCCGCCATTCAACCTCACTTGTTGGAGCACTCCGGAGCCGCTTGGGCGGCCCACGCGGTGTACCTGTGCGACGCCAACGGCGATCCCAACGATAGGCTCGCCTGCGAGGACTCCACCCAGGCCTATGGCGACGCGTGGATTGTGAAGGTGCTCGACATCTTTTCGCCCGAGTGGAAGGCCCGCTTGGCCCCTGGACTCGCCAAGCCCGCCAGCGAGCGCACACCCTTTTTCCAAGTGTTCGACCAAGTCGAACTCGATGCGTACATCGCGCCCCATTTCGCTCCCGCATTCGAAGCCTACAAATCGATCCGCAAGAAGTTCGCCGCGCATCCCCACCTCCTGGGCCTGGCAACCAACTACGTCGATGCGGCGGCCAAATCGACGGACCTCTCGTTCAAAACACTCACGCCGGCAGTAGCGCCCGGTGTCACGGCCACTCCCGAGCTTGCGGGCATCACCATCACCATCGACGCTCTCGGAAACGTCCTGATGAATCACCCAGGACGCGACAAGAACCGCAACTTCACGCTCGATGGCCACAAATCCTCGGTGTTGACCTTCGCGGGCATTCCCTTGATTCCTTTCGACCCCATGCTCATCGACGAGTCCGACGCCACTTCGCGTATGCCCATTCCCAGAACGAGTTCCCGCGCCACACGCGAGTCGGGTCGCAATCCGCGCAGTTCACGCCCCACCAACGCCAGCGAAACCCAGCGCGACGGTGGCTGCTGAGAAGGCCCTCGGCTTGCGAGCGCGGTTCAGGGCGCCCAGAAAATCGCTGCAGAGAGCGGCCGGCCACTTCCCGGCGTTCCCCACGCATTTCCCCTGAGTACGAGCGCGGCCAGCATCTCGATGCACCAAGGCTAGAGCGCGAGCAATGTCGACCAGACCGCACGGATGGAGGCCTGGTCGTTCAAGGAGAGCCGGGTGTCGAAAGCACGAAGGCCTTTCGCCGTTTGACCTCGGGGGAATCTGTGAAGGGGAACGGCACGACGACAACCGCGAAGGGTTCAAAGGTCATCATCATCCTCGCCATGCCACTCGGTGAGCGTCGATTCGACAGCGCGAGCCCAGGCGAGATCCACCTTGAGTGCCTTGCGCAACTGCACGATCCCTTCCGGCGTGACTTCGTACCGAAGCACATCGCCAGGCTCAAGGCCCAGGCGCTTGCGCACGGCACCGGGAATTGTGGTCTGCCCTTTTGCTGAAAGGGTGCTCTCAAGCGGCGGAGCGTGCTTTGCGGCGGTCATGGACCCTCCTCTGAGGCTGTGAGCCTCCTACCTTCTTTACGGTAAGGAACACAGATTTCTTTACTTCCTTTCATGCCCAACGACAATGTCATGGCCTGAGACCCTACTCCCGAGGGCCACTTTAAATGTCGTGAGAAATGGCGGAACTTGCGCCGCAAGACGGCAGGTTCGAGTCACACTGAAGGCCTGTGTCACGAGACCGGCCAAGCGCCACATCATCAGCCGCTGCGCGGCCTGACGTAACACTGGCATTACGCGCGGCACACACCATCGATCTCCTCGACCCCGAGGACACGCTCGTCGGTCTCCAGCTCGACGCCTTCGAGACGTCGGTTCGCCGGCGCGTGCGCCGGGCTCCCAAATTCTACTTCTTCGACAAAGGGGTCACCCGCGCCCTGGGAAGGCTTCTCCGCGTGGGGCTCCACGAGGGAACGAGAGCTTACGGCGAAGCCTTCGAGGCTTTCATCATCAACGAAGTCCACCGCAGGGTTCACTACGAGCGCCTGGACTATCGCATGACCTACATGCGCACCCCCGCAGGCGTGGAAGTCGATCTCGTCTTGGAAAGGCCTGGCCGGCCTCTTCTCTTTATCGAAGTGAAGTCGACCACGCTCGTGCGCGAGGACCACGCCGCGCGGTTGAACGCCATCGCGGCGGTGTGAGCTAAAACCGAAAATTCGCGATCCCACGGATAGAGCCATCCCTGGCTGGTAGGAACGTAGGTAAGGTCGCTAACCCAAGCCTCGTTTAACGACGAGAACGCGAAGTTCCGAGCGAGCAGGTTCGGAGCGATGGGGCGCGCATGCTTCGAGTTCGTGGTCGCGCGGAACTTGAAAGCGCCCACAGCGCGCGACACACAAGCACCTAATATTGCTAAACTCAAAAAAACTGACACACTCGGGAAAAATCTATTCCATAAGGTGGTATAACGGGATAAACGAATGAGGGAAGTATGATCCAGTCCTTCTCCGACGCTGGCACCGAGGACATCTATTTTCGCAGAAACACCAAAGATGCGAGAAAGACGCTTGATGTGTCCCTGCACCGTGTTGCGAAAAGGAAACTGGATCAGCTGACCTTCTCTGTGCGGCTGGAAGACCTCCGCGCTCCACCAGGAAATCGGCTTGAAGCACTGCGTGGCGACCGCGAAGGGTTCTACTCGATACGCATCAATGACCAGTGGCGCATTGTCTTCAAGTGGGCGGGCGATGGCCCGACAGACGTCGCGATCGTTGATTACCACCGGGGTTGAATGATGATGAAACCGCGCATTCCCGATCCCACACCTGTTGGAGAAATGCTTGAAGAGGAGTTCCTTCTTCCTCTTGGCATGACTCAAAGCGAGCTTGCCCGGCGTCTTGGGTGCGCTCCGCGCGTCGTGAATGAAATCTGTCGAGGCAAGAGAGGAATTTCGGCGGTCATGGCGCTGAAGCTGGGGCACGTCTTCAAGAACTCGCCCGAGTTCTGGATGAATCTCCAGCAAGCCAACGACCTCTGGAAAGCTTGGTGCGACTACAAAGAAACGAAGCGGGCTGTGTGAGTGCGCCAGATGGCAAGCGCTGCGCGTCTTGACGACCTTAACATCAGCCGCTGCGCAGCCTGACGTAAGACTCGGCGGCGGCAAGGAAAGTGCCGCTGGGGAAGAAGGGGCATCATCTCTTAACAGTCATCGCCAATTTCGGCGTCGAGCCAAGAAGGCGCTCAACGAAGAGGTTCCCATCTCGCCTCGACGTGTGGCTCAAGTGGTTTCGTCCGTCTCGCGCGAGAGATCAGCTGCACCCGCCATAGCCCAGTCTTCTTCCCAGTCATACGGCTCACCAAGCGCCTCGAGCGCACACTTCGATCGAATCGAATCCTCTTCGCTCTGCCGCAGTTCAGCGAGCTTCTTCTCGAGAGTTTCCTGCACGACTCCGCGGTGAGCGGAAAGAATTCTGAAATCTTCAGCGCTC
The DNA here is from genome assembly GCA_044356935.1 of Silvanigrellaceae bacterium. Taxonomy (GTDB): domain Bacteria; phylum Bdellovibrionota_B; class Oligoflexia; order Silvanigrellales; family Silvanigrellaceae; genus JADCJN01. The sequence continues at coordinate 7,004 of JBIKVI010000233.1, forward strand.
ACTCGGAAGGACGCAATGCGGGTCGGAGTCCCAGAACGCGGGCGACCCCGTCGAGAAC
>JBIKVI010000234.1:0-7018 GCA_044356935.1 Silvanigrellaceae bacterium
AACTCTGGCTTTTTCGTGTCCGGAGTCAAGTTGCACGACGGGAGAGCATCGTTACGCTACGCAAAAAGTAACGGACCGGATCCTGAACGGCTCCCGCACCCCTTGGCCTGCCGATTTCGGCAGGCCAGTCAAAGAGGCGATGCTCATCGCGAGCGTCATCCTCTCGGCCGACAGGGCGAAAGTCACCAGCCTCATGGGATTTAAGGGAACGCAGGTGGACCCTGGCAACAGAGGCTCGCAACTCCTCACCCTGTTCTCAGGCGTCTCGTTCTGCGCCCTCGGAACACGGGCACTCCTCCGTAAGCTCGCCACCGGCCGGAGCGATGTTCCGTTGTCCGACTTCGTGTTCCTTTCGTATCTCCAGAAGGTCGTGGACTCCGCGGACGACCTTTTTACGCGCGGCGCCGTGGGATCCGAGCAGGCAGAGTTGCCCAAGGACATCGCGGCGCTCGTGCGTCCCGACCATGAAGAGTTCCAAAGATTCGTGGCGCAGGGTCGCTACATGGAGGCGGCGGGACGCTTCAATCCTTATGTGGTGGGCATCTGGAACCACATGCTCAAAGCGGATGTCGACACGACCAAAATTCAGGGCGACGAGTGGATCCTCCACACGACGAGGTTCTTCAACGGCATGCAGACGCGACTGCGCACACAGACTCCTTAGGTCTCCGCCGTTCCGGGATCATGACACAGACCGGCCTGTCAATCGGCGCAAGCTCCCTCGAATCCCTCCACATCGAGGTCGAGGCCCTTGGCCACGAACCCGACGGTCAGATCCTTAAACCCGTCGGTGCCCGATGCAACCACGGGCTTGGTGTCTTCGTAACGGACCGCAGCGACCGTCGCGCCTTCTTTGTCGGCGGTTTTCCTGCAACGAAACCGGTCCCGGCGCGTGGACTGCTCCGTTGACAACGACCACGTCAGCGACGCATCGGTGGTGGTCGAGGGTGGATAGCGGAAAGTGGTTTTGCCCGCGCACGCCTCGGTTTGGTGGAAGGTTTGGACCCGCACCGTCACCAAGGCCTTGCCAGTTACGGGCAGAGGGAGCGTCGTGACGCGACCGTTGAAGGAAACCTCGGGGCCAACGCAGGCGCTGGCGTTGGCGGGCTCTGGTTTGGTGCAACCAAGCCAAATCCAATTCGCGTTAGGCGCGTTCTTCACGCGCACCGACACGCACGAGCGAAACCATCCACCTGGCAGCGGGAAGCTCGTGACCACGGTAAGTGAACGGGTCGGCGGAGTTGCCGAGGGCTTCGCCACGGGGGCATCGTTGTCGGTGGGCGAGGCAACAGGGGAGGCGCCCACCACGGGAACATCCGACGGGTCGTCAGACGTGCCCGTGGGCGGATCTGCAGGCGGTGCCGGTGGATCCTCAACGGTTCCGGACGGAGGAGCATCCGTGAAAACGGGCACGGGTTCGGTCCGCGCGTCAAGCGTGCCGTCGCGAGGTGTGTTGCCCGGGTCGGCGTCGGCGGGGCGCCGCGTAGACGCCGGCTTCTTGACGCAAGCAGCGGCCACCAGGAGCGCGGCGAGGAATGCGGAGGCTGAGTTGGACCTCACGAAGGCTCCTTCATGGGCTTGGGGGCTTCCTGCATCCGAGCAAGTCGGTTGCGACGCGCGACCTGTTCGAGCAGGCGCGTAAGGCAATCCGACTGCATGGGGGTAAGGTGCTCGAGCGAGCACCCCGCCCTCGCACCCGCAATGGAGACACGCCGCACGCGGCCTGCGAGCTTGAGGATTTCGCCATACTGGGGATGAAAGATTCCAAAAGGCGGCAACGCGACGTGGATGCGCACCTGCTCTCCCCGCCAAAGGATCGGCTCGATGGAGGCTTCGATTCCGAACCCCACCAGGCTCACGTCCACGAGCCGAGCCATGGTCGCAAAACCGTTGTCGACCCGTTCGAGGGAAACATTCTCGTCCACCGGAAAGCGTTTCGCCGCGCGCGACTCCAAAACCGACGCCCGCTTGAGCTTGCGCGAAAGCTCGACTGGGTCGAGGGGCGAGACGAGGTAATCGTCCATTTCCTCGTAGAGGCTCATGCGTGAGCGGTACTCACCGATGAGGCGGCCTTCATTGCGCGTTGTAAAGAAGACGGGGCACTTCTTGCGCTTCTTGATCTCAAGGCCATATTCCACGGCCAAGGCGTCGTCGCCAAAGAACGTGTGGTCGACCACGATGAGTTCGACGTTCTTGAGCAGGAGGACCTTGAGCGCCTCATCCGGGTCCTCGAGGCGGATGAGCGTGTGTTCGTTCATGGCCTGGCCCACCACGCGCGTTATCACGCGGCGATCGGCCTCCGATGTCTCCGCGGCCTTGGCAAGATGAAGGACGTAACGTTTCTTGCGGCGGCTGTTCGGCTTTGCGAGCAGGGCCTGCGCGGCGTCGAATGCCAAGGCGAATGGTCCTCCCGTAACGATGATGCCCTGCGTGCCAAGGGGGTCCCCTCGCCTTCCCCCATACTAAAGGAACAGGGTAGATACCGGGGGACGCCCCCTTGGCATGGGCGGCAGGGGTTGCCCTTCGGCACCGCCCGGGGGCAACCTGACGCCGTCGGCCCGGCGATCCTTGCTGACCGCGTTACTTGGAAAGAGCCAGACCATAGACACCGTAAGTTACCAATGAAGAGAGTTTCCTATCGGGGAAGGCGGCCTCGAAGCGACGCGTAAGCTCCGTCCAGTGGACGGCTGCCGTGGACTGGGTGAGTTCCGCACGTCCGCTCGGACCCAACCCAGCGACGTACCCGGACACGATGCGATCGGCGGCATCGAGATACTCCTTCTGGGAGGCGACCGCGATACGTAAGGGCGCTGCCGTTCCCCGCCCGCCTTCGACCCGTGCGTCGCCCGGATATCGCGCGGCGAGCTGGTCGAGCGCGGACTTCCAGCTTTGAAGAGTGGGCCGCGGGCGTCCGCTTTCCACACCCCCTTCGAGCCACGCATGGACCCCATGGTGCACGAGATCGCCCACCACCAGCGTGCCATGCGCGGGAATCCAGGCCACCGTTTGGTTGCCGCTCACTCCGGGCATCCCAAGCTCTCGGAGCTCCACGCGCGCGCCGCCTGCAAGCGTAAGTGTTGTTTCTTTATCGAACGCGAAGTCGACCTGGCTTAGGCTCGGGAATTCATCGCTCTTGAACATCTTCGCGACCTCAACGAAGAAGTGTTTCTTGTAGGCATGCACCGCGGGCAGTGCATCGCGGGTGGCGCGGGAGGCCACGACGCGCGCTCCGCGAGAGACGAACGCGGCGAGCCCGCCGAACTTGTCGGGATTCGGGTGCGTGATCACTACGTGCGTAATGGGATTGCGCGTGCGCGCCGCGATGGCTGCTATGGCTTGTTCGGCCTGCACGGGCGTGAACTGAGCGTCGAACACGACGACTTCTCTTCCCGTATCGAAGTAAACGGTTTTGGTGTCGAAGCCATCGGGGCCAGAAGCAAAGGTGTCGACGAACGAGGCGGAAACCGCGGACGAAGGCTCCGGCACCGTCGAAGGATTCGGAGCCTTGTTCGAGGCGCATGATGCGGTGGTGACGGCAGCGGCGGCGGCAGCTGCGGCGGTGGCAGTGGGGGTGGCGGTTGCGAAGGCGGAGAGAAGTGTGATGCCGAGTTTGCGTGAAGCGAGGTCGATGGCGTTCATGGAGGGCTCCCTGACGTAGGCATGGGTTCGAGGAGATTTCCCGACCGGAGCGCGTTCTCCCGCGGTCGTGTCCCTGCTCCCCTTGTTACCTCTTCCCTGCGCAAGACGACTTCCGGTTTCCGGCCGAAATCCGACTGGAATCCCGCCAAACAAAAAAAGATCCATTATTCCTTATTGTTGCGAATCTCCTTGACGACGTCATCAACGAAACGCCCCTTCCACTGGGAAGGCGACATTCCAGTCACAGCCCGGAACGCAACGAGGAAAGTGGACAGACCATTGTAGCCGACCGCGAAAGCGACGTCGGTTACGCGCGTCCGACCCTCGTCGAGAAGCGCCTGTGCGCGGGCAATGCGCAGGCGGGTCTGCAATTGTTTCGGAGTGCTCCCCGTCTCGGCCGCGAACAGACGCGCGAGATTGCGTTCCGACAGTCCCGCAGCGCGCGCGATCTCGGCCTGCGAAAGATCATCATAAGCGCGCTCTGCGAGATGACTTACGGCTTTGCGCACGCGGGGGTCGCGCACCCGAGCAACCAGGTGCTCAAGGCTCTCATCGTCGGCCCCACCAGCCAATCGCCAGGCCTCGCAAGTGGCTTGAACGAGGGCTTGCGCGAAAACTTCCGCGTGGAACGTTGCCTTGTGGAGCAGCAGGAAAAAGAGGATCTCGAGCACGAGCGCCTGGGTCGGGAACGACGCGGCAGGCAGGAGGACACCCGATGCGCGCATCCAGAGCGCATGATCGACCAGGGCAATCAGACGCTCACCTTGCGTGGCGTCGGTGGAACGAAACGCGTGGCGCGCACCGGGAGGGATGTAGAGGGTCTTGCCAGTCGCGGCATCGAGACGAGCGCCGGTTGTTCCCTCACCGCTTCCTCCGCTTCCTCCGCTTCCTCCGCTTCCGCCGCTTCCACCGTGTTCCACTTCCACCGACACAGAGCCCGCGAGGACCAGGATGAGCTGGTGGGCATCGTCGTGGGAATGCAACTCGGTCACGCGCTCGGGTTGATTGTGGTGGATGACTTCGATGCCGGGAAAACGCGCGGCGACGTCGCCCCCGCGCCTCACGGCTCTTCCTGCTGGGCGGTCACGGGGAGGCACAGGAGCCCAAGTTGCACGACGCGATCCTTCCCCGGTTGAGCCTCGAGCCACGCGACGATCTCGTCTTGGAACGCGCGCACTCGCTCCTTGAGCTCGGGTAGGCAGTCGATGTTCGTGGGAAGCGTTACCACGCGGAACATGCCTTCGGCAGGTCCCACTCCGGGAAGGATGTCCATCCAAGCCTCGAGGCACTCTTGGAAGTAACGGCGGGTCAGCTCAGGGCTCTGAGTGTGTGAAACGCCGACCTCGGAGGACGAGCCGGGACGCAGGCGCCCCCCTTCCATTATGACGAGCCCATTGTCCTGCAGCGTGCGCAAGCTAGCCTCAACGGCCGCGCGGGAAACTCGCTTTCCCAGGAGGGTTGCCACAGCGTCGGCATCGCGCGGGGGCGAGTCGAGACGCAGGGACTCGAACACGACAAGCGTGCTCCACGCACGCAAGGCGTCGAGTTGCTCTGCACCGAGCCACTGCCGCGAGAGCCGTTGCACGAGTCCCGCCGCCTTCTCCTCGACGTTGCGTCGCGTGAGGTCGTCTTGCGCGCGGTCGAGCGAGACGAGCGCGCAAAACAGCGCCGCTTCATCGCCTTCGAGGCCGAGTGCGGAGGCCACGCGCGCAGAGCTCTCCTCAGCGAGGTTGCGCTTCCCGGTGGCCACGAGGTGGAGGTAGTTGGGGCTCTGCAGGCCGGCCAACTTGGCCAGGAGGCGCCAGGAAAAACCCGGTCTTCGTGCCTTCTTCCAAGTATAGTGGTCGCGCAAATAGGCGCGGAAATCGCGGTAGGTCGCAAGGCTTGGTCGCGTGGCCATGATCACCCAGTCATCACATTCCGCCTACGGAACGCGGATCGACGTCGACTCCGCGCGTTCGCCCTGGCACATAAGTAGCCATGCCCCGGGGCGCGAATTCCACCGACCGAGGGCGAAACACCCAAAGGAGGCAACCCATGGACCGCAAAGAGATTCTAGCACTCACGAGCCTCGTGGCAACGCTGACCTGTTCCTCTGGCGCAATGGCCGCTAGCTCCGTGGAAATGAACAAAATCGGCTCCGACGACGTCGCCAATCTTCGTTGCATGGACGCGCGAGCGGGCAACGAGGTGAGTTACTCCCTCAAGGCGGTCTCCGACGCCACTGGTGACGTGTACCTGACTCTCACGACGAGCCACCGCTTCGCGACCGTCATGCCCACCACGATCTCCTTCGGCATCGACGCGGTCAGCAAGTCGACGCGCGACGGTCTTGGGCTGCGCGCCACGGCACTCGACGACTCGGGCGACGGACTCGCGCTTTGGATGCCTGCCGTGGACGGGGGCTCGTCGACCCTCACCCTTTCCCCCTTGCTGCACCACCAGACCGTCGTTACGGTTCCCATGAATTGCGTCAACACCGGGTTTGGCCCGTTCCCTTGACTCCCGCTCCTCCCCCGCGGCCCTGACAGGCATTTCCGGAAGAAAATTCGTCTTGACCGGCCCGGCAGACGACGTAACATGAAAAACGAAGACACCCCTTGAGGCCCCCTCCGCGAATCGATTCGCGAGAAAGGGAGTCGTTCGAAGGACCGCCAGGTCGAGGGGGCGAGTTCCCCGCAACATGCGCAAGGGTATGTGACGAGAGCGCCCCCGAAGACCTACCCTGGGCGGGCCCCTCCCAATGGCAGTTCTGCGAGCGACGCCCGAGAAAGGCTGAGCTATGAAGTTCACACAGAACCTCTACGCCCTCCTCATCATCCTCGCCTCGCTCTTTGCGCTCGCGGTTATCGCCGCGCGTCCATTCATCGTAGCTCTCCAGGCACTGGTCGACGCTCCCGCGCGCATGGCTTCTGTTGAGCACTCGCCCAAAAGTCCACCCGAGAACTGGTCCCACTGAATTCACCTGGATTCATGGGCGTTCCTTCCGACACATGAAATAGCTACCATAGGATTCCTGCGGCCCCGTTTTCCGAGCCCTGATCGAAAAATTCTGGACAGTTTACTTGTTGGATGACCTGGCTTTCGCGTTCCGGCAGCTTGCGCGGAATGAACGAAACGGAAGACCTTCTTCACATTGGCATGTTGATTCCACCCTGTGCAACCTCGGGCTGCGCACACGAGCGTTTCATCAAGAAAGGCTTCTATCGGCGCGCGTGCGACTCTAAGCGTGTGCAGAAATTCCGTTGCGTCGTAACCCCTCCTTTTCGGCACATCCGCTCAAATCGCGGTCATGGCCTGGGGGCGTTCAGGCCCGCGACGCCCTGGCGAACGCGAGGGGGGTGAACTCCTCGGGGCGCGCGGCGACGCTTTCGGGGTC
>JBIKVI010000235.1:0-7014 GCA_044356935.1 Silvanigrellaceae bacterium
CGTGGTGCCAATTCGCTCAAGCCACTCCTCAAAACCGAGGAGATCGCTTCCGATCCTCAGCGGTTGGCAAGCTACGCCGGCGTCTTCTTTCCAGGCGGACATGCGCCGAAGGTCGACCTCCTTTCGAGCCGCGATGTAGGGTCCATCCTCATGGCGTTCCACAAGGCGAAAAAGCCGACGGCTATCGTGTGCCACGCGCCCATCCTCCTGCTCACGGCGTTTCCTGGCGGTTGGACCCCTGGGCGCGAACCCACCGAAGGAGAAAAGGAGGCGTTCATCTACAAGGGCTACAATGCGACCATCGGGAGCGTGGTCGAAGAAAAGATCCTCGAGAACTTCATTTACCTGAAGGGGCGAAAGTTGAAGTTCTACGTTGCTCCGGAGCTCCGCCGTGCCGGCCTATCCGTAGACACGACGCGTTTTCCGACCTCGTCGCAGGTCGTTGTAGACCGCGAACTCCTCACGGGCGCCAATCCTGCCTTGACCTATGAGCTCGGAGAGCGTTTCGTGGAGGCTCTTTTGGAATCCGCTCAATAAGAGAGCATTACGGGCGTCACATCTGTTTTTGTTTCACTTCACGCGCGGGCGTTTGGCGACTTGGGAGCCAAAGGTGTAAATCGGAAGGGACGCGCTCCGTGTCGCAGATCGCACTCGTGTCGCGTCGCGTCTATTCCACCGATTCCTTTTTCACCGAGGAGATGTCGCATGAAGAGATTATCCGTCACCCTTTCGTCCGTCGGCGCGGCGCTATCGCTGCTCGCCTCCCTTCCCGCGTCCGCGTCGGTTTGGCTCGTTCCGGGCGCCGCGCCCGCGTTCCTTCCCGGTTCCACCGCCGCCGCTGAGCCCGATCTCGCCGGCGTCGTTCAGGAGGATAAGCTTGTTCCCTTCTCCATCTTCGGGGCGGGCCGCGCACTCCTGTTCGAAGGAAAGCTCCAGGCGCGCGTCGTTCGTTCCAACGTCACAGGGCTCCTGCACTTCGCCTACCGCATCCGCGATACGCGCCCGGGTCTCAACGGTATTGTGCAAAGCGTATGGGTCGAATCCTTCCCCACGAACGTGACGCCCAGGGTGGCCGCGGATTGGCGTCCCGACGGCCTTGGCCAGGTCGCACCGCGCTTCGCGTCTCGCAGTGTCTCATCAGGCTCGCTGGTGCGGTACGATTTCGATGCCATGAATGACGTCCTCGTGGGAGGTCGGGAGTCGCGCTTCTTCTACCTCAAAACACTGGCAAAGAACGTCAAACCCGGGGGCAAGGTCTTCATCCGGCTGTCCACAGGAAACACCGTTGCCTTAGACGTCTCGCAACCGAGCCCCTAAGCTAGGCACGTCCGTCCGTTTTCGAGCGCCTCCGAGCGCCTCCGACCGTAACAAGGCGGGGTGTCAAACCATAGACCCCCGCCTTTCCTGAATCGGCCATCCCGCCTTACGATCTCTCCTTGTGATGCTCCGACAACTTCGGTTCTTCGGCGTGCGCGACTCGGCGTGCGAGTACGCGTGCGGCGCCAATGGAGAAAATTCGCGTGCAAATTCGTGCTTTTTTGATTTCCGCCGTTGTCCTTTCCAGCGTGGGCTGCGTTTCGCGCAGCTTCAACCGTAACAACCCAGATTCCGACGCGAAAGCCATAGCGAGCGACACCAAGAGGCCAACCGATGGCGCGGCAACACGAACGATCGTCTGGGCGGAGCAGGCAGGGCCAACCGACCAAGGGCAAAGCGGAGCAGCACAGGAAGACGACTCTTTCTGCTTCTACGAAGTCACCCTCAAGGTCGGTTCCGACAACGTAGCGGATTGGAATCAGCCCGACGTGTCCGCGAAGGGAATACCCCCGGCCGATAAGGGCTTCGCGAGCATCCCTGTTTCTTTGGATGAAGTCGTCGAAGGCGCGCGCAGGAAGCACAACCTCGAAGTTCGCCTAAGCCAGGTGAAGGGGTACTTCGTGCTCATTCTCAGGAAGCTCAACTTGCGCAAGCTCGATAAAGAAGACGCGAATTCTAAGCCGTCTGAGATCGGCGAAGCCGACGTTGTCACGGAATCGACCCTCACCTCGACCGAGCTGACCATGGTCGACGCGAAAGTTCTCGACGCGCTCAAGGCGTCTATCGAGACTGCCCAATTCGGTGAGGGTATGGTTTCCGTCGACGGCGGCGTCCACGAGGCTGGGACCATGGCCAAAGGAGCCTGTTCCTCTCCAGCCGAAGCGTTCGCCAAGCTCAAGCAAGGCTCCAAGTAACGCTGCTCACATGAAGTCGAGGCCAAGGCCTCGGCCCTTCCCAATCCGACAATCCTCGTCAGGGTGATACGCGGATCCGAGCGAATGCGGCGAGGCCTGCCAGGATAGTTTCCACGTCCGCAAGACGTCCCTGGTCGAGGAGTTCGCTCACGCGTTCAACAGGATAGAATTCGATACCGGCGACTTCGTCGGGGTCCGAGGGCCCGTCGGCGACCTTACGGCAATCAAGGACAAGATAGTGGTGCCGCCTCCCTGTCGTGTACGCCGACTGGACGCCGGTATGGAGAGAGACGAGGCGTCCGTCGTAGCCTGTTTCCTCGCGGAGTTCGCGCCTCATGGCCTCGTCAGGACGCTCGCCTGCGTCGATGATGCCGCCAGGGGGAACCAAGAGCATGCGACCAGGGCCGGGTCTGAATTGTCGCGTGAGGATGATGCCGCCCGCTGTATCGATGGCAAGGGCGCAGACCACATCGGGCGTCTCCGTGATTTCGAAGACTTGTTCCTTTCCCGATGGCATGAGGTACCTGCGTTCCCTTACCTTACGATAGCCGTCGTGCAGCAACCGCTCGGAGCGCAGCGTCCAGGACTCCTCTATGCGGCTCATTGGCAACCCCCAGGCGCGCAGGCGCGCATCAAGGTCACGCGCGCGCCTGCGGGATGCAGGGAGTGCGTATGCTCGAGGGTGGGTTTCGTTCCCAAAGGCGCCCATTCCACCACGCGGAGCCCGTCGAAGGCGGCGAGGTGGGCGCTCCCTTCCGGAGGCAGGCGGAAATAGAGCGCGAAGGCCGGCTTGGCCTCCACCTGGCCGGGAGTTTCGACATCGTCACTGGGAGTGCCGCCTGGCTCGCCGGCGCTGATGTCCTCGGGTACGAGGATGTCGTACCGGAACTCGTGCCAAGCTCCGTCGGCCGGAACGGGCGCCACGAAGACCTCGCGTTTGTAGGAGCCTCCCTTGGTGTCCTTGTACCAGGAGACCTCGACCGATAAGCGTCCCGACGTGCTGCGCGCGCGACCGGCGACCGTCACCATGGCCCCTGGCCGGGCGAGGAAACGATGCTTGTGTGTGAGCACGATATCCTTGGTGTCCCGGGGATCCCGCGACAGGGCCGCGCCGTAGAGGCCTTCTCCCGCGAAGCGCCGGGAGATCTCCTTGTCGGGCCCTTCGAACTGCCAGAGGGGGCCTTCAGAGGCATCTGCGCCGAGAATTTCGTCCTCGAAGCCACCTACCCACAACAGGTCGCGACCTAGGCGTGTTGACGAGCGAGGAACCTCTCCCACGTGAGTCAGGAGCGCGGTTCCGTTCTTGGAATGCGCGTCAGCGGTCACGGTGCGCGTCACCAATTTGCGCGCGGCACGTGGAAAGAGTTCAACGGCTCCATCATCCATGAGGTAGTTCCCTCCGGCGCGTCCGGCGGCCCCGGAGGCCACGAAATCCGCGAGCTCGCCGACCACGGCCTTGGGCGTGAACCGTTCCAAAGCCAACGGCTCGACGTAGGCGCGAACGAGTGTTCCCTTGCGGAGCTGAAGGAACAGGACGTAACTCTCGAAGGTCGGCCACACGGTCTGGTCGAATACGAAATTGCCGAGGCTCCAGGCCACGAGGCGTTCGGGTTGGCGTGGCTTGCCCGGCAAGGGCTCTACGGCTGCGGGACTCGCGAATCCGCTCACCACGTGCGGGTGGTGGTTAATGACGAAGTCGGCACCGGCCGAGAGCGCCGCGTCGGTGAAGCGCGTGACCGGAGGAGTCGGCTCGCGGCCGTACTCTTTGCCGCCATGAACCATGAAGATGACGACATCGGCTGCCATCCGGGCAGCACGCACGGCCTTTGCGACGCGGGTGACATCGCACATTGGAGCACCCCCCTTGTTCGCCGATGCCACGTAGTCGATGAGGTGCTCCTTGCCCGATATGGTTGTGCACCCGACCACGGCCACCTGCGTGGGGGCCCGCCCGGCGTCGGCGCCGTCGCGTCGAGACACGGACACGATGGCGGGCCGCCAGGCCTCGTCGGTGGCGCGCCCTAGGCCAAAGCTCCCTCGTCCCAGTTGAAAACCAGAGGTTTCGAGCGCGGAAAGGGTTTCGGTGACGCCCGTCTCGAGGGCATCGTACACGTGGTTGTTGGCGAGACCCACGAGCGTGACACCAGATGCCTTGAGGGCCGCCAGCGATTCGGATCGCGAGGCGAACGCGTATGCCTTGCTAGGGTGATAAACGGCGTCCCGTCCTTGAGCCTTATGCATGTAGACGCGATTGTCGGACAGCACGGGCGTCTCGAGATTTACGAAAAATAAATCAGAAAGACCCATCCACGGTGAGAGTGGGCTCAAGAGTGCCACGATGTCGGCCTTCTCTGTTCCCGGTTTAAGGACGGCGTCGCTGGTGTCGCCGTCCTCATTGGGGTCGTACATGCGGCGTGCGAACATGGTATCGCCCGCAAATGCCAAGGTGAGCGTATCGCCCTGGGGGTCGTCGGTGAGCCGCACAAGCAGAGGTCGCTCGGGGACGCCTACGCGGGATCGAGTGACGTACCCTGGTTTGCGCACGGTGACCCATTGTGGACCTTTGACGAGGCCGGACTCGAATCGACCATTCGCGTCGGTGAGCACGACGCCTTGTCCGGTCTCAACCCTAGCCTTCGCCACAGGCGTGCCATTCAAGTCGACCACCCGTCCCCGGAGGAGACCCGGTTTCCCTGAGCCGGTTTCCGTGGCCCGTTCGGGGGAGAGTTGCCCACGGGAGGTCGCCTTTCCGCAGGAAGACAAGGGAACGACTGCGCACAGCAGGGAAGCGACCAGTGCTGGAACGGGTCCCACGCCGGCGCATTTGCACCAGAAAACAGCTTTAAGTTTCGCCAGGAGACGGGACCGGGAATGGGCGGAGCTCGCACGACAGTATGACATCACAGGCACTTGCCTCCGCTGAGGGACACGGACCGGGGTCGACGTCCAGGCGTGGCGTCGCAAGATCTGTTCGCGCCGTACCACATTGGAGCTCCGCCCGCACGCGTTCTCACCGCCGGGAGACACACTCTCTTGTCCAGCGCGACTTTCGGCGATTCCGTTCCCGTGCCGCACTTTATAGTTGGGAGAACCAGCAAGTTTCCATCTGCCAAGAAGTCCTCTGCTGATGCGGCTAAATGAATGCGACGGAAGATTTACATAATTCTCTTGCCGAGTTCGAGCGCCCGGGGGGCGAAGCCGAAATGTGGAATTGGCATGCTACGATGTCATTGGCCTGCAATGATAAGTCACATAGATTCGGGCGAGTCACGTCGCGCGCGTTTGGAAAAGCATGGGCAGTCGATTTCTTTCGCGAGAGATGCTAGTGTCACCAACGCGGGTGTTGTGCCTTCCCAAAGGCACCCGCCCGGCGCGCGTCTGGGGGAGAGGAAAAGTAACGTTCTCCGGCGGGCGTGCAACGTTTGACACCAGGGAATTGAAAGTCTCCCTAACCATGCGGGACGCGGCTTCAGAGCGTGTCCCCACCCCATCCGGAGGAGCGACCGAGCGTGGAGTCCGGACACGGCGGGTTGTGCCGCGAACGGAATTCAGTTACGTTCCGATCCAGAAATGAAATGTGCCGAACAAGATGGAGGACACACAGGCGATGACGGAGAGAACAGACCACTCGGCGAGTTGGACATTCCTCACCAATCACGCGCACGTGCTGATCTGCCTGAAGAAGGAGCCCGGCTTGACCCTACGAGACGTGTCGCTCCGCGTGGGCATCACTGAACGTGCCGTGCAGCGGATCGTCGCGGACCTCGAAGAGGAGGGATACCTCGTGCGCGAGCGCGAAGGGCGTCGAAACACATATCAACTCAACCTCAACCGCCCGTTGCGACACAACGTGGAACATCCATGCACCATCGGCGACCTCGTAGAGCTTATCCTCACGAGGAAACCTTTGGCGGCAACACCGGGCGCCGGCTATGCGGAGCAGGACGCCTCACCCGTCCAGTGAGGCCCCGTGTTCTTTGTTCGGCGCTGCTTAGGGCCTTTGGGTAACCGCCGGCCCTTTGCTGCGCGTCATGGTCTCACGCAGGCCACGCCCTTAACGAGTGGGCGGTCGCGATTATCCCAAATCGGAAAAAAGCGCCTCCAGGCGAAGGGCTTGTTAGTGGGATTCTCGTTGCGGAAGGCTCGTGGAAATTCGCTTTTTTCCAGGAGGTATCCCTCCGACCGGACACCTTTCTCGTCAGTGAGGAGCGCGAGATGGGGCGATGCCGCCTCGCGCGGGTAGTCGACGTCCACCACCACCCATTTGCGCAGGATGTCTTCCCAGCTCCCCGTATACTCCCCTTCTGGCAGCGGCTCCGTGAGCTCGGGACGCGGCACGTAGTCGAATTCCTCGAGGACGTAGACCCTCTCGTCGTCGGTCGATGAGCGGGCATCCGGTTTGGAGCAGCGACGTACTCGCGGATCCTTGCCGCACCCAAGGAGCACCGCGAGCTCCACGACGTGCTCACCCTGCATGCGATGGCAGCCGCGCGAAACGGCGCCGCGCTTGACCCGCCACATGTTACCCGTCGAGTTGGGCGTGATGGGTCCGTGGAAGGCATGCTCGTTGCGCCCCGTAAAGAGCAGGAATGGGAACTTGCCGAAAGAGGAGCTAGGCTTGCTCGGTTGCTCGCGCACCTTATCGTCGATGATCCACTGGCCCGCGAGCGTATTGAACCCGGGTGCTGCGATGGACACCGGATACACGATCATGACCGAGTTCTCGGGGAGGGCGACGATAGTCGTCTTGGTGATTTCCCCCTTTGGCACGCGTTTCGAACGC
>JBIKVI010000237.1:0-6988 GCA_044356935.1 Silvanigrellaceae bacterium
ACATACCCGCATGTTGGCGGCTGAGGGGGCGACCCGACGCAGCATACATGCGGGTATGTGAGGAGGGCGCCCCCGAAAGCCAACGAAGAGATGGCGGTCCTACGAACGACGCCCAAAACCGTCAGGCGAAGCGCAGACCCTTGGCCACTTGGGAGTTCAGGCGGGTCCCTTCGAGAATCCCCTTGCCGAGGACGAAACCATCGGCACGCACTTGGACGGGCCCATCGCGAGCCTCCCGACGCGCGGAGGAAGGAAGCTCCACCGCCTCGCCGGCCGCGTAACGAAACGCCGGCTCGGCGTCGAGTTCGACCCATTGGCGAGTCACGGAGTTCCCGAGCGCCTGCATGAGCGCTCCCGTGGGCCACAGCCGCCGTTCGGACGCCTTGAAGGCCACGTAGCCGAGGAACTCGGGAGCGATGCCGGGCAAGGGGCTGAGGGAAGCGTCGGCGAGCCAGATTTTATCGTTGCCGCGTGCCCAGAGGACGCGATTGCCTAAGATGTCTCCGGGGACTCCGAACCAGTCGAGGGTGGCGGCGAGCTTCCCTTGAAACTCTTCGGCGTGGGCCCATTTCACAGGACGGGGTGGCACGGTCCCGGCGCGGCGACGGGTGGGCTCGTCGTTTCGGCGGATCAGGGCCACGAAGAACCCACCGGTGTCGTGGGTGTGCGGCCACCAGCGTCGGGCGTGGCCAATGTCGGATCGGAAGGCGAGACCATTCCAAGCCGCCAACGGCGCCGACCCCTCGAATCCGGGGATCGCAAAGGGAACGACCTCCCCCAGATCTCCCAGCGCCGCTTGCAACACAGCCTCGTTCTCTTCGGGGCGGAAGGTGCATGTGCTGTAGACGACGTGGCCCCCCGGTTTCACAAGATGCAACGCGCGACGGAGGATCTGCGCCTGGATGGACGGCAGGCGCGCGACGAACGACGGGTCGTACTCGGTCCACCCTCCGGCGACCTTGCGCGCGGTCCCTTCGCCCGAGCACGGGACGTCGCAAAGCACCCTATCGAGGGAGCCATAAGGAAACGGAACATGGCGGCACTCACTCAAGATACCGGCGACGTTGGTGAGCGCGAGGCGGCTTGTGGTGGCCCCCAGCGCGGCCATGCGGGCGTTCATGATTTCGGAGGCGAAGACGCGTCCCGTCGGTCCGGCGGCACGTGCGATTTGAGCCGATTTCCCTCCGGGAGCGGCGCACATGTCGAAGACGCTTTCGCCGGGCCGAACGTCGAGCGCGGCCGTGGCCGCCATGGCCACCTCCTCTTGCGCGTAAATGGCGCCCGCCAGATAAGGCAGAGTGCGACCCAGCGAAACGCGCTCTGGACCTTGGACGCGCCAGGCGCCGGGCCGCCAGGAGAGTTCTCGACAGGAGACTCCTTGGTTTGCCAGCGAGCGCAGGACATCGGATTGGGCGCCTTTGGCATCGTGCACCCAAAACGTCTGCGGCAAGGGAGTCGAGAGGGAGGCGTCGAGCGCGCGAGGGTCTTCGACAAGGTCGGCGTACTTGAGCGCGAGGGCGTGGAGCATGGAAAACCCCGAGAAAATAGGCGAAGCGTGGACTCCGTGGCTTCGCGCATTTCCCGGGGGTTGGCAATCGGATTCCGGCGACGGCGTGCGAACGTCGATTAGCGTTCGTAGTCCCGGCGTTCTCGGATGGGGTTTTGTTGTGGTGGAAGGTAGGGAAGATCGCAGCTGGGGTGGACCTCACCCTTCCAGTCAGGAACGCATTCGGAATCGCGCGTATTGAGGTGGTCGTTGTAGGGGGTCTGAACCCTGAGATCCTTGCGTTGGCAGCTCCAGCGGCTCGACGCGCTCGACACTTGAATGAACGCGACCCCGAAGGCCTCGCGGTTGGTTTGAAGTCCGCACACATCGATGACGTCGGGGTCAAGGGTGGGCAAGACCATGAGCGTAGGAGAGCAATAGATGGCTTCCGAGAAAGCGGAGCGGCATTGCTCAGCCAGGAAGCGCGGAAGCTGGATGGGACGAGTCATCGACCTGCCCCGCTCCCAGTTGAAGACGCCCTTGACGTCGGTGCGCGTGGGCATCGACAGGTCCCTCTTCGCATAGACGTGCCAGTTGAGCGACGAGACGATGCATTTGCTCGTGATGCTGTAGCCCGACGAGAACAGGCCCCTGCTCTCACCCGCGCTTTGCGCGCAGACGAGGTAATGCTGCACGGCGGGAGGCGTCGGGCGCTCATAGATCAGTAAACCCCGGCCGCGCTCATGATTGTACGAACAGCGATAAACGTAACGCGGCGAGTTGACGCACGACGGCTGCTCCTGCCAAACGAGGGGATTCATTTGGACCAGTGGATCATCGTTGTTCTCGCGACCGAGGCAAAACAGCTTACGGGCTGCCCTCACGCGTCGATGCAGAGCTGCCCATTGGGGTTCCGCGGCCACGCGGGCTGCGAGGTCGTTGAGCGCGCCCGTCAGTTCGTGGCACGCTGCCGGCCTATCGGCCTCGGACACTGTGGTCACCGCAGTGAGCGCATTGAGACCGCGCTGGAGAGTTTCCGACGAGGCCGCGCTTGCGAGCGAGGGCGCTGCGCTCAGCGGAAGGAACGCGGCAAGGAGGGCGAAGGCGTTGGATTGGGACATGGCGGTCCTCGATGGCGATGGCCCAGGTGGCCGGATGTTAGTAGGCGAGACAGGCGGGCTCGGAGGGCGCCGAGCAGAAGCGATCGAATTGCTCGAAGCCGACGTAGGCGTGCATGGTGATGGAGAGCCCGTCGTAGTCCACCGTTTGACTCGCGAAGTCGGAACCGACGACGAAACTGCCCATGCTGGAGAAGCTGCTCCAGCCGACCTCGATGCCGAAGAAGCCCGCCACGGAGCGGAGGTTGCCGCACGAGCGCCAGCGGTGGCAGAGCTTGCCCTGGGAGGCCTCCATGACATGCAAGGTCGTGATGGTGGGAAGCGTGAACCCTCCATCGCCGTGGCATGTGAAGTTTGCGGTCATCTCACGTGCGCCGGGCTTCGCCGTCTTCGGGTCGAGGATGGGGCCGCCGCCCACGGGAAACTGTGGGTAGGGCTGGGCGATGTCGGCATCGATGAAGCGAATCGTGAAATCGGTGCAACTCGCGCGCGCGCTGCGGAGAGGGCCTGCGCCGGGATCTACTGGATTGGTGGGATCGGAGGGCACGGGCGTGGGTTCAGGGGCGGGGAGGCCCTGCGCGCGCGCGGCGGGTTGGAGCGCCGCGGCGAGCGCAAGGGCGAGCACGAAGGCGAGCGCGAGCAAGGGGGGTGCAAAGGCCGCGTGAGGACGTGCGCGTTTCATTGGGGGACCTCCGTCAGCGATTCACAGCCCACCTCGAAGTGGCGATACTGATACCCGATCCAGAGGCTCACCGAGAGCCAGCCGATGGGTATGGGCAGGGCATTCACAGCGATACTGAATGAGTCCATCTTTTGCGTGCAGTAACGGCGAACGCACGAAAAGGGTCTCAAGCGCGGGTCGTGGGCCGGCAGCTTGCCGTCGTCCGAAATCGCGAGCTGCTGCTCGACAAGCGCGAACGCCTCGGGCGAATAGCGGCACATGTCGATGAGGAGGAGATCGGAGTTGCCGTTCCAGGCTGGCATCTTGCGGAACAACACGCGCACCGGTGCGGCGGCGTCGGTGAAAGGCCGACACACCGTGCTGGGAACGGCGTGAGTCAGGACGGTGCGGCACTCGAGTGGGATCGATCCCAAGGACGCCGCTTGGGCCGCCTTGGGATCGTCGGCCCGCGCGGTTGAGGCGAGGGCCGCTCCCGCGAGGAGCGCGTGGACCACCGCGCGGGTCGACGCGAGGCGGAGATTCGAGAATCTCATGCGTGTTTCCTCCTCTGACGGTCGTTCCACCGGGACGCCGACGGGAGCCCCGGTGGAACCGCCCGCAGCGCGGGCGCGCTTCAGTAACAGACTTCGGCTTCGGGTTTCTTGCAGTAGCGCTCGATATTTTCCCACATCATCTGGAAGTGGACGTTGAGCTGCAGCTGGTTGTAGTCGGTGTCGGAGGATCCGTTCACCTTCTGATATCCGCTGGCCTGGTTGAACACGGGCGAAGCTCCCGTCGAACTGTTGTTCACATTGATGTTCGCCGAGTTGCAGTCTTGGACGTTCGCCTGATTGACGACGCCATTGTGCGACGAAAGGACGTTGTTCTGGTCGCCTTGCGCGCAGATGAAGTTCACCGACTGATCGTTCCATGCGACCTGGGTGGTGGGCGCGTATCCCGCGGCGGTGAGCTTGTCGATGGCCGACTGCCAGTTGGCGGCGCCCATCATGGTTTTTGGGTAGCAGTTGAGCGAACCGCTGTTGCCGGCGGAATTTTGGAAGGTGAGGACCTGATTGGAAGCCGTGTTCAGGCACACGTTCCCGTTGTTCGCGACGATGTAATTGAGGTAGTTGGGCTGCGCGGTCCCCGAGGAGGTAGTGAGGTACTTGGCGTTCTGAGTGAAGTCTGTGACGCTCGAGCCGAACGTATAGACAGCGCCGACGCCGAACGTACCGCGCCACGCGCTCACGTTACCGCACACACGCGTGGTTTGGCAGAGCTGTCCGCTCTTCCATTCGAAGAAGTGCGTCGTGGTGGCTTCCGGGATTTGGTAGGAACCGCCGTGGCAGTTGAAGAACGTCGTAATCTCGCGCTTGCCGTCGGGGCTCGCCATGCGCATGACGAGATCCTTGCATTCGGCTTTGGCCGCGAGGGGCAGCAGGGAAAGGGCGGTGACGGCGATGGTGTTGACTCCGCGGCGCATGTTTCACCTCGTTTTCGGTTGTTCGGGGAGCGTGGCATTGGAAAAAAGCGCGTCGCCTCCCATCGAGAGGGTGGGCGACGCGCGGTGACGCACTCAATGGGAGATGGGACCGAGCCAAACGGGGAGGTTAATTAGGTCGTCAATGCTGCCCTGGCATGCCTGCGCATTGAATTGGTTGGTGAAGAGGTTGCTTTGGAAGAGCGCGTTGGTGGTGTCGTCGATGCCGCAGGCGAACTGGACCGCGGAGAGGTTAGCCTGCAATGAGTTGGCGCCGTCGCTAGGCGACCCGTGCCCTTGCCCGTGCCCGTAACCTTGCCCGCGCCCCTGCCCGTGCAAGCCGATGCTGAACGGGATGCCGGCCTGGAACGACTTCTGGATGGCGGCGTTGGCTTGGAAGGTGCTGGTGAGGGGAGCGCAGGTGATCTGGTGGCCGAGCTGGAATGTGTTTCCGCTGCCGGTCACATCGCCGCCCACGTAGTTGCCGATGGAGCCGAAATTCACCACCGAGTTCGATCCGACGTTGATGCAGGAGTTTTGGCCGAAGGGGCCGGACGCGAAGGCGGTGCTGGTGGCGATGGCGGACGCGACGAGGGCGATGACTGCGTAATTCATGATGAGACTCCACATTAATGAAATGAGTTTTCCGCTTATGTGAATACAAACTCAGCAAAAAAAAGAACCGGAGCGCCAGCGGCCGATGGAGCATGCCCGATGTACATTTGAGATATCATGGTGTCAATGACGCGGGTGCCCTGTCGGGCGAAACTGATCAGTTGGCCAACTTCTGACGTCATAAAAATAACATATAAAACAATATGTTAAGCGGATTCTGGTAATTGGCCGATTTGCCAGACGTTGTTCAAGGCAGCCTCTCATCGTCTGCTTGCAAGTCAATTTGTTAAGATGGACAGACATTTTGAGGTGGGATACGGATCGCGTCGCGAGGCTCCGCGCGCGAGCCCCTTCCTCAGGCGTCTCTGGTCGTTTCCCAAGCCCTCACAAGGAAACAAAGATCGCCGACGAGCCGCTGGCGCGCGCGAACATCGCATCCGGAATACGTCTTCCCTTCCGCCCCAACACCCCTCAGAAGGAGATTCGAAATGAAGTTCGCCAAGCCTCACATGACTCTCGCGTTTTCGAGCGCCGCGGTAGTCGCCACCGTCGCTTCGGTGGCGCCGTCGGACGCATCCGCGTTTCCTTATCAAGACCCCTGGTGGACGCCCAATGTCGTTACCGGGCTTCCGCCAGTGCTCTACCCCGCGGGATGGTACGGAGCTGGATTCGGTGCCTTCTACGGCGCGCCGGCGGTGCGCCCCGGCATCATTTACCTCTGCCGCGCATCGGGATTCTACGGAAGCCCTTGGATGCTCCATTTTGGCCACGTCTACGGTGGCGCATGCCATTACCCTTGGGCGGGGCGCGGGTACTCGACAGGTGCGTTCGACTACCTAGCGGGTGGTTTCGCGTTCGGCTGGTACCGCTCCGGATACCACGAGTGGTCGGCCCCTGCTCAGGAGGATGCCTTGGGACTTTCACAGGTCTGCCGCGCGGAGGTGAATGCGGGCGCGGTCACCGGCCAAATCGTGGACGGCAACTGCCACGTCGCCTTCGAAGGCGTAGAGGTCATCCGTTCGGACTACGAGATTCTGAAACGCGCGGAGTAACGAAAATCGAGGGTTCCGAGAGGAATCCCGATAAAAAGCTTGTCACGCACCACTCGAGGGTCTCGTCGAAATTGGGGCTCAGTTTGGCGAGCGCGGGATAAGCGGCCACAATGGCCCTCCCCTTGTCGGTGGGCCTCGCGAGCTGCCAGGCGCCAAGGATAACGGCCTGAAGTCCGAGTTGGAGACGCCAGCACGCTTCCTCTTCACAACCAAGGATGCGGGTGAACTGGTCGCATAGGGTGTCGAGCCGCTCGATGAGTTGTCCCTTGAAGGCGACGAGCTTTTCATCGCTCACGTTGTGCTCGAGGATATTGAAGAGAAGCGAGAGGTCGCGCGGAATGGTGGGGTGCTGACGGAACGTGGCGGTAATGAGGCGCGAGAGATCTCCCGCCACGCGCGGGACATCGAGCGCCTCAGGCCGGCCATCGCAAAGGGAGAGACCCTCCAGCGGCCTGTAACTTGAGGCCGCCCATGACGCTTGTTGGCATCAGTCCGCTGATACGATCTTGATGAGAGGTTGAGCAAGTGGAGGAGAGGGCACTCCCCGGGTAACGTTCCTGTTCCAAAACGAAAAGT
>JBIKVI010000030.1:0-22873 GCA_044356935.1 Silvanigrellaceae bacterium
CCATGACCTTCGCGGCATGAGCGAAACGAAGCTCGCGTGCCTGACGCACCTGCACAACTTCTACGCGCGTCGAAGCGACGGTACGACAGCAGCAGGTCGATTCTTCGGCAGCAGCCATCTCGACATCGCACGCGAGACCATCGCATCGATGGGGGACCTCAAGCGGCCGAGGTATTCAGCAGTCCGGGCGGCATGAATCCCGGCCATGGAGCACTTGGTCGGCCTGGTGACACAGGCCTCTTCCGGGTTCTGTTCCCGGTTGGCGTTGGCAGGAATTTTCAGGTCAGGTCAGGCCGTACCCGCCAACCGGGAACAGAACCCGGGACTCGTGAGATACGTAACAAAGGAGCAAAAACTCAGTTCGACTCGAACTCGGCGTCGACCACACCATCTTTCTTGGGACCGCCTTGGGCACCGGCGCCATCGGTCGAAGCACCCGTGGGTCCGCCCGCGTTGGCGCCAGTGCTGCGATACATTTCTTCGGCGAGCTTATAGGCCTTCTGCTCCAAAGAAGTCACAGCGGCTTCGAGCGCAGCCTTGTCTTCGGCCTTGTTCTCCAGCGTCTGCTTGGCTTCCACAAGTTCGGACTCGATGGACGCTTTCATATCTGCCGGTAGCTTGTCGCCGGCGTCCTTGAGGTTCTTCTCAACCTGGAACACCAGGCTGTCGAGCTTATTGCGGGCATCGACGGTCTCGCGACGCTGCTTGTCATCGTCATGGTGACGCTGGGCGTCGTCGACCATCTTCTTGATTTCCGACTCCGACAAACCGCTGGAGCTCGTAACGGTGATCTTCTGCTCCTTGCCGGTCCCGAGATCCTTGGCCGACACGTTGAGAATGCCGTTGGCGTCGATGTCGAAGGTGACCTCAATCTGCGGCACTCCGCGCGGAGCCGTAGGAATATCCGTGAGGTTGAAGCGACCGAGGAGCCGATTGTCGCGCGCCATTTCACGCTCGCCCTGGTAAACGGCGATGTCGACGCTCGTCTGGTTGTCGGAAGCCGTGGAGAACACCTGGCTCGCCTTCTTGGGAATAGTGCTGTTGCGTTCGATGAGCTTGGTGAACACACCACCAAGCGTCTCGATGCCCAGCGAAAGAGGGGTCACGTCAAGCAGAAGGACATCCTTCACCTCGCCGCCAAGAACGCCCGCTTGCACAGCGGCACCCACGGCCACCACCTCGTCGGGGTTCACCGAACGGTTGGGTTCCTTGCGGAAGAAGGCCTTCACCTTCTCGCCCACGAGGGGGATTCGCGTCGAGCCGCCCACCATGACGACCTCGTCGATTTGGTCGACCGAAAGGCCCGCATCCTTCAACGCCGAGCGGCAAGGCTCGATGGTCTTATCGATGATGTCCATGACCATCTGCTCGAACTGCGCACGGGTTATGGACAGCGCGAGGTGCTTGGGCCCCGAGGCATCGGCCGTGAGGTAGGGCAAGTTGACGTCGGTTTTGGTGGCGCTGGAAAGCTCGATCTTGGCCTTCTCGGCGGCCTCCTTCAAGCGCTGCATTGCCATGGCGTCTTTGCTGACGTCGATGCTCGTCTGCTTCTTGAATTCACCGACGAGGAATTCGATGAGCCGCTCATCGATGTTGTCTCCACCGAGGTGCGTGTCGCCGTTGGTGGAGAGGACTTCAACCACGTTGTCGCCCACCTCGAGGATGGACACGTCGAACGTTCCGCCGCCGAAGTCGTAGACGGCGATCTTCTCGTTGCTCTTTTTGTCGAGACCATAGGCGAGCGCGGCCGCGGTGGGCTCGTTGATGATGCGAAGGACCTCCAGGCCTGCGATGCGCCCCGCATCCTTTGTGGCCTGTCGCTGGGAGTCGTTGAAGTACGCCGGCACGGTGATAACCGCCTGCGCCACAGACTCACCGAGGTAGCTCTCGGCCGCCGCCTTGAGCTTTTGGAGCACCTTGGCGGAAATTTCGGGAGGAGCCATGTCCTTGCCGCCGAGCTCGAAGAGGACCTTGTCGCCCGAACCGTTCTTCACGGTGTAGGGCATACGGCCCGCCTCATCCTTGCGCTCGGCGTAGTGCATGCCGATGAACCGCTTGGCAGAGTAAATGGTGTTCTTGGGATTGGTGACCGCCTGGTTGCGAGCGGCACGACCGACAATAAACTCGCCATCGCGGGTATGGGCGACCACCGATGGGGTGGTCCGCTCGCCTTCCTGGTTGGCGATGACTTTTGGCTGTCCGTTCTCCATGACGGCCACGACGGAGTTGGTGGTCCCGAGGTCGATACCGATGATCTTGGCCATTGCGCTGATTCCTCCGCGGGGCTGAAAAAAAGTCTCGAAGAGAGGGGGGCTTGCGGCTGACCCCTCAGGTCGACCGGGAACATAAGCGCGGCTCCCTCCCTGTCAACAAGGAAGCTTTCGCCGGCGATTTGCCACGGGCGAGCGGCGTAGGGTAGGGGTGGAATCGCTCTTCCCTCACCGTCAGGAGCCCGCCCGTCGTGGACGTCCTTCAACCCCTCGTCGATTTCTTCTCGACCTTCGGCTACGCGGCCGTCTTCGGGGTCCTTCTCATCTGCGGGTTTGGGGTCCCCATCCCTGAAGACATCACCCTTGTCGCGGGCGGCATCATTTCGGGGTTGGGCTACACCGACGTCAAGATGATGCTTTTAGTTTCGTTTGCGGGGGTTCTCGTAGGCGACGGCACCATGTTCGCCTTAGGGAGGATATTCGGGGGCCGCATCCTTAAAGTCCGCTTCGTTGCTCGCATTTTGACGCCGGAACGCTACGAGCTCGTCCAGCTCCAGTTCGAGAAGTACGGCAACTGGGTCCTCTTCGTTGCCCGTTTCATGCCTGGACTCCGCTCACCGATTTTCATGACCGCGGGTATTACTCGGCGGGTCTCTTTCTGGCGTTTCCTCCTGATGGATGGATTCGCGGCCCTCATCAGCGTGCCCATTTGGGTCTATCTCGGGTACTATGGAGCCAACCAACGGGAATGGCTGATGGAGCAGGTCAAGAAGGGCCAGCACGGCGTGTTCATCGCGCTAGGGGTCCTGGCCGTCGTTCTCGTAGCCCTGTACCTGCGACGTCGGCAGGCAAACTCCCGCAGGCCACCAGCCCCCGCGCCCAAGGAAAACGAGTCATGATGGATAAGTTCGACGTCGGACAGGCCCTAGTCACCTACTTCGGTTTCCTCGTGGCACTCACCATGCGTGAAGCCGCAGGAGCCTTCGCATCGAGGGGCCTGGGCGACAAATCACCTGAAACGGAGCGACGAGCTACGCTCAATCCAGTCCCCCACATCGACCCCTTCGGCACCGTGCTTTTCCCGCTGCTTATGCTGCTCTCGAGCGTGCCGCTCCTCCTCGGCTGGGCCAAGCCGTTCACCCCCGACCTCCGTTACTTTAAAAAGCCCAAGCGCGACGCCAACTTCATTTACCTGGCCGGTCCGTGCGTTAACTTGCTCATCGCCATCTTGGCCGGAGTGGCACTCCGACTGGGCGGCTATGGGCTCGTGGGACTCGGCAAGGGAGGGGGAGGCGACCTCACTGGCGATCCCGCGCCTTACTTCCTGTCTTCCATCGCTGTGTCGAACCTCATCATCTGCGTGTTCAACTTGCTACCGGTCCCGAATACCGACGGATGGAAGCTCCTCCTCAACAACATCAATTACAACGTCGCCCGGAAACTCCAGGAAATGGCCATGCCCATCAACCTCGTGTTCCTCCTCCTCCTGGTGCTCGGGGTGCTCTCGCCGCTGTTCCGCCTCGTGCTCGGAATCTACGCGACCCTCTTTTTCGGCTGAGGGGAGCCATGGCTGCACTTTCGAACACCCATGGCGCAGGTAAAGACCTCGTCTACCATATCTACAGCCACGCAGACGCCGACGGCGGCATTGCCGCGGCCATCTATGCCCGTCATGTCCTCGACACATGGGGTGCTTATGGCTGGCGTGTCGAAGTCCACCCGGTCAACCACGGGCACACTCAAAATGAGTGGGCCCTTCGTGACATCCAATGGCCTTGCGCCATCCTCGACTTCACGCTGCACCCCTCTCTCCTCTCTGACCGCTTCCACGCGCGAAGGCAGCCGCTTCTCGCACGCCTTGGCGAGGATTCTTCACGGTTCCCGCCCTGCGCTTGGATCGACCACCATCCTACGGGCTCAAGCTACCCGTTCCTCACCGCCGACAACGCTTCCTCCATCCTCCCGGGCGTTGTGACGCTCTGGGACGTGAGCGCCATCAGTACACCCGGACTCTTTCGAACCCACCACGAAAGGCTAGGCCTCGCGCGCGCGCTCATGCTGGACTACGAGGAGGTCATCGACCACGCCGAGATCATCGATGGAGCGCTGTACGCAAGCGCCGAGGCGGCGCACGACTTCTCTTCGTCTACTCTCAAGCTGCAGACCCTCTTCTCGTCGTCGCACCCGTGTGTGGACCGTTCCGGACTCTACCGCCGCCTCGTGCGCACGCTCACGGGCTCACCTCGCCTCGAGGATCTCTTCGACGCCGATCCCATCTATGGCGGTCTCATCGAGTACGAACAACACCTCCATGCCCGTCAACTCGCGGCCTACGCCCGTGTCATACGCCGTGAAGGCAATGTAGCCGTCGCTCATTTCTCCGGCGAGGCCTCCAACGAAGGCATGGGACGATTTCTCCCCTATCTCCTGTTCCCCGAAGTCGAATACGCCATCCACGTCCTTCCAAAGTCCAAGGGCCATGCAACCGTGAGCTGCGGAATTAACCCCTGGAACAAACCAGCGGGATCCGAGAAGCACCTTGGGAAGTATTTCGTGGAACACTTTGGTGGGGGCGGACACGCTTTCGTGGCGGGCGGAAAGCTGAGTGAGGGTGACGCCTCGGCGATTGACCGGCTGATTGAATTCATTCGTGCTTAACAAGAACTGGTCCCACTGAGTGCGGACTACCGCAACACGGTGCTTATGCCACCCGCGCCCGAGAGAAAGCGACGCCTACCTGATCTTGGGAGCGCCAGAAAACCGACGCCCGCCAGGACATAGAAGTCCCGGTGACTTAACTCCATTTTAGCAACGCCGAAGACCTACCCGAATCCACTCCGAGGAAGGGTTTGTCATGACTCAATCTCCGTCCAAGCGCCTCGCATGGCTCCCACGTGCGATGGCCATGGCTACAGTTTGCTCGCTTTCGGCCTCGGGGCCCTCAGCATGCTCCAAGCCCGACTCCGTGCACCAAGGCTCACCCCCAGGTTACGCGAGGGTACGTATCGCGTGGAGCGAACAAGGCGAGCCGGAGTTGGCACTGGCGGCCTCACGAGTCGCCCCACTGGCGTTAGGGGTTTGGATCGATGGTCGTCCTCAAATTACCACGACACTTTCGTCGGGAGGTTCCGACCTGTACCTCCCCGTCGGGAGCGTGACCTTTCGTGCGACGCTGCTGTCCATGAACGACCAAGGGAACGACCAACTCGCCCACGTCAGCCGATTGAACCAAACCGTCGTCATCGATGAGACCACCGACACCGTAACTTTAGCCATGCCAGCTTATGCTCCCGAGCGGACGACGCGCTACGTGGGATTGGTTTATGCCTCAGACGCGAAACCCTTGGCCGAAGCGAGATTCTCTCTTGTGGACGATCACTCTGGCGCAGCGTTCGCCACTCCCGACGGGACAGGCAACCTCGCGACCGACGAACGAGGCATCTACACGTTTCGTTATCTCGCGGCGGTGGACGCGATCAGGCTCAGGACCGGGGCAGGTCCGTCGACTCGCGACGTCGTGGTGAAGCCGGGCGCCGCCTTGGAGGAAGGATGGCGAGCACTGCCCTTCGTGAACCTCAATGGCTCCCAGACTGCGCCTTTCGCCGTGAACCTCGGGCTCCTGCGGGGAGCCAAAGGTGACAAGGGTGACAAGGGCGACCGCGGTGATGCTGGCGCGGCCACGCGCATCTCCCAGGAGGTGATTGCCGCCGGCTCCGCGGAGTGCCCCACGGGAGGGGTGAGGATCTCTTCGTGGCAACAGGCGCCAGGCACCACGAGCGATGTCTTCGATGCGTCGCGAGGCTCTTCGAACCTGTCGCAACGCACGCTCTGCAACGGAGCCAACGGTGCGGGCGGCGGTGCGGGTGCACGGCTGTTTGCGGGAAGCGTCGACGTGGGGAACTTCGCAGGCGGTGTGATTCCTTACTTGGGGCTCGATGGCGCCTATCTCACCTTGGTGGAAGGGAGCTCGCCTGCCACGTTCCAGCCCCTCATGGATCGACCAAACATCGACGCTCCACGAGCGCAGTACGCGTCCGTGAACTGTTCAGGCGCTCCCTTTGTTTCCGATGGATGGGGCCGCGCCGCGCGGACGCTTTCGAGTTACGTGGTTGCCGCCGACACGGCCACGGCTGGCGTGGAACGTGACCTTCTTTCGGAGTTTCAGATTCTCCCCAACGGAACGCCAGCCTGCGTCCGGCTCAACGGGTTGGGCAGTCTGCACAGGCTGGGCAACTTCATCGCGACCGAGTTCCAAGGGAGGCTTTCTCGATCGCTTGATGGCACGGCCTTCACGAGCGCGCCGTTCGATGGCTCAGTTCATTCAACCGCAACGAATACGGCTGGCACGAGCCTCATTGCTCTCCAAGATGGAACGATGTTGAAGTCGGTGGACGGCGGTGCGAGTTTCACTCCCATCACCCCTCCGGCTGATGCCTCCGGAATTCAAGTCGATCTGCACGCCGAGGGGACGACTTTTTATGCCAGCGGAAATTACGGGGACGCGGGGCTGTGGAAAAGCCCCGATGCGGGCGCAACGTGGTCGTTGGTGAGCGGTGACACCTGGGGAAACCCCAGCATCATCGGTTCTCGGGCTTACTTCCAGGACAGTCAACAATTCTTGGATCTCACGGATGGGAGGTGGACACGCACATCCTCACCCTGCGAACGCGATCTCCCTTGGACGACCGCCGGAGTGTCTCGATGTCTCACACGTAACAACCAATCGACGGATGGTGTCGAGCTTTGGGAATCCACCGATGGGTCGGCAACGAGATGGAAGAAGCGCACCGACGTCACTCCCCCCTCCCGAACCCACAACTCGTAGTTCGAATTTCAGGCCTCCGCCACTCCGTCAGGAAACGCCATTGCATACCAGAGTGGCAACAACACCATCGCGACGAGCCTCGATGGAGGAAATACCTGGAACACATGGACCCCAACTCGCGCGGGAACGTCAGTATTCTCAATCTACTCAATCGCGTGGAGTCCCGACGGATCCAGAATGGCCGTTCACGTGAACACGGGTGCCGGATGCAGCCAAGCGATCTGGGAAACGATGAACGGGGGAACAACCTGGGATCTCGTCGCCGACGGCTGCTCGTTAAGGCACCCGGTTTACATCGATGGAAGTCAACTTGCCTTCCTGAGCAACGAAACGCCCATAGGCCTGCGTTTGTGGAATGGCACTTCGGTGACCACCTTCGATTGGACGTCACCCACCGACCACATCGGCGGGCACGCACGCGCGCTTTCGGACTGCGGCCCGACGACCTTGTGTCTCGCCGGTTCATCGGCATTGCATCTCGTGTCGAAAACGGACCTCTCGCAACCCATTTCCGGCGAGTCGTTCTCGGACACGGTGTTCGGCGTACAACTCTCAGACTCTTCGAGTGACTACGCTTCGGCGGGCGGAGCCATCATCTTCTCTCCGCAGCGAGGGCAACAGGGAGTCTTCTCTTACAACGGGAGCGCATGGAACAACGTCCGCAGTGCGGCGGGCGCACCTTCAACATCGTTCCTGAGGGTGTTCTCACCACCCGATGGGGGATTTCTCGCCTACGGGGGATCCGGGTTCTTCTCGAAGAGCATTGATCTGGCGAGTTGGTCGAGGATCGGAGTCCCGTCAGACAGTGGAATCAATTCTTTTCATGCGACAAGCGCAGGACTCGTGGCCCGCATCAGTGGAAACGAGTACCGAAGCACCGATGGGGGAACAACCTACTCTCTCATAGTGCCCCCATCGGATGTCCGCACTGCGCAATGGGGGGTTGTGGACGGCGCGCTCCTGGCGCGCGGACCCAAGAAGATGAGCTTCGACGCCGGTCTCACATGGATCTCAATCGGGATTCCCTCTCCAGAGATCGTCAGCGGTTTGGTTCGCGTGGGATCCACTTGGTACGTTTCTACGTCGCAGACCGATTCCGGCATGCCGTCCCTTCAGCGCCTGTTCCGAGGCAGTTCCCTTGCGAGTCTCACGGAATCTTTCGTTCCTGTTGCCAGTCCCGTGCACGCCTCCCGTGCTTTAGCTTTGCCCGCAGGCGCTCCCTTCCCTTTGGGCACCTTGAAATTCGCTCCCTGAGCTGCGCGACGATACGCAAGCTGTTTCGCCGTGTGTTTGCCCCCCCATCCGACAAACGTTACACTCTCCGCTAGGCCCGGTTCGAAACCAAGCACGAGTACGAGAGGAACCTCCATGACCGAACACCGACTCCTCATGAAAAAAGCCGCCGTCCTCGGCGCGGGCGTGATGGGTGCGCAGATCGCCGCCCACCTCGCCAACGCCGACGTCGAGGTCGTGCTCTTCGACCTTCCCGCAAAGGAGGGCGACGCCAACGGCATTGTGAACAAAGCCATCGCCAACCTCCAGAAGCTCGAACCGTCGCCGCTGTCCACCAAGGCCAAGGCCGGTTACATTACGCCTGCCAACTACGGAACCGACCTCGCGCTCCTTTCCGAGTGCGACCTCGTTATCGAAGCCATCTCGGAGCGGATGGATTGGAAGCAGGACCTCTACAAAAAGGTCGCGCCACACCTCAAACCCGACGCGATCTTCGCCACCAACACCTCAGGCCTGTCCATCAACGCGCTCGCAGACGCCATGCCAGCGTCGGTGCGACCAAACTTCTGCGGCGTGCACTTCTTCAATCCGCCCCGTTACATGGCGCTCGTGGAGCTCATTCCGTGTAAAGGAACACGTCCGGAACTCGTCGACGCCCTCGAGACGTTTCTCGTGACGACGCTCGGCAAGGGTGTGGTTCGCGCCAAGGACACGCCCAACTTCATCGCCAACCGCGTTGGCGTGTTCAGCATGATGGCAACCATGATCCAGGCCGAAAAATTCGGATTGGGCTTCGACGTCGTCGACGCGCTCACGGGACCCGCTATCGGCCGCGCCAAGAGCGCCACCTTCCGCACCGCCGATGTGGTGGGCCTCGATACCTTCGGGCACGTCGTCAAGACCATGGCCGACACCCTTCCCGACGACCCTTGGCACGGCCATTTCAAGGTCCCAGCTTGGTTCGCCATGCTCGTGGAGAAAGGTGCCCTGGGCCAAAAGGCAGGCGCCGGCTTCTACCGCAAGGTGGGCAAAGAGATCCACGTCCTGGATCTCGCGCAAAAAGACTACCGCCCGAGCAAGCAGGAGATGGCGCCCGAGGTGGCGGCCCTCATGAAATCTAAGAATCCGGCCGAGCGCTTCGCCGCGATGCGAGCGAGCGCACATCCGCAGGCGCAGTTCCTTTGGTCCATTTTCCGCGACCTGTTCCATTATTGCGCCGTGCACCTCGAGGGCATCGCCGAAAACGCGCGCGACGTCGACTTCGCCGTGCGTTGGGGCTACGGCTGGGCCATGGGTCCGTTCGAAACGTGGCAGGCCGCGGGCTGGCAGCAAGTCGCACAATGGATCGAGGACGACATCAAGGCCGGCAAGACGCTCTCCTCCGCCCCGCTTCCTGCGTGGGTCAAGGACGGACGCACCGGTGTCCATGCTCCGGAAGGCTCGTACGCGCCCGCGCGCAAAACCAATGAGGGACGATCTTCACTCCCTGTCTATGCGCGGCAGGCTTTTCCCGAAACCGTACTCGGCGAGAAGGCACGCCCCAAGGGCGAAACCGTGTTCGAGAACGACGGTGTGCGGCTGTGGACGCAAGGCGACGGCGTGGCCATCCTGAGCTTCAAGTCGAAGATGCACGCCATCGGTTTGGAAGTGCTCGACGGCGTCATCCACTCGTGTTCCCTTTCCGAGAAATCGTTCAAGGCGCTCGTGGTTTGGCAGGACGAGCCCCCCTTCAGCGCGGGCGCCAATCTCGCACAGGTGGCCGGGCTCCTCGAGCGTAAGGAGTTCGACAAGGCCGAGGCCATGGTGAAGCGCTTCCAAGATGCCTCCATGGCGCTAAAGTTCTGCCAAGTGCCCACGGTGGCAGCCGTGCAGGGGCTCGCGCTCGGCGGCGGCTGCGAATTCGTTATGCACTGCGGTAAAGCGGTGGCCGCGCTCGAAACTTACATGGGCCTCGTCGAGGCGGGAGTGGGCCTCATTCCCGCGGGCGGCGGCTGCAAGGAGTTCGCCCTGCGCGCGGCGCGCGAGTCAAAAGGGGGCAACTCCTTCCCGTTCCTCCAGCAGTACTTCACCAACATCGCCATGGCGCACGTGAGCAAGAGCGCCGAGCACGCCAAGGAATTGGGCTTCCTGCGCCCCTCCGACACCATCGTCTTCAATGCCGCCGAACTGCTTCACGTGGCCAAGCGCGAAGCGTTGGCCATGGCCGAGGCCGGGTACCGCCCGCCTCTCAAGGCGCGCGACATTCCCGTGGCGGGCAAGGGCGGCATCGCCACCCTCAAGATGATCCTCGTGAACATGCGCGCGGGCGGATTCATCTCGGAACATGACGCGGCCATCGCCGAGCGCACCGCCACCGCCCTTTGCGGTGGACCCATCGAAGGCGGGACGCAGGTCACCGAGGACTGGATCCTCGACTGGGAGCGCAAGG
The DNA here is from genome assembly GCA_044356935.1 of Silvanigrellaceae bacterium. GTDB lineage: Bacteria > Bdellovibrionota_B > Oligoflexia > Silvanigrellales > Silvanigrellaceae > JADCJN01. Next base: position 10,697 of record JBIKVI010000030.1, read on the forward strand.
TGTTCTGCGAGCTCCTGCGCACCGACAAGACCCAGGCGCGCATCAAAAACATGCTCGAAACAGGCAAGCCGCTGCACAACTGACGGCGCGTCGAGCCCTCGCAACCAACGAAACAGGCATACGAGGAACGAAACCCATGATCCGTCAAGTCCAAGAAGCGTACATCGTCGCGGCCGTGCGCACCCCGGTGGGCAAAGCTCCGCGCGCCCTGCGCAACGCCCGTCCCGACGACCTGCTCGCCTTCTGTCTCAAGAACGTCATCGCCAAGGCACCGAATCTCGATCCTCGCTCTATCGGCGATGTGGTCGTGGGATGCGCCATGCCCGAGGCCGAGCAAGGCATGAACGTCGCGCGTATCGGCTTGCTCCTCGCGGGACTGCCGAACACAGTCCCAGGCATGACCATCAACCGCTTCTGCTCGTCTGGCATCCAGGCCGTGGCGCAGGCGGCCGACCGCATCATGCTCGGCGAGGCCGACGTCATGATTGCCGCAGGCACGGAGTCCATGAGCCTCATCCCCATGATGGGCCATAAGGTCGTCATGAATCCCGCCGTGTTCTCCTCCGACGAGAACCTAGGCATCGCCTACGGCATGGGCATCACGGCCGAGAAGGTGGCTCAGCAGTGGAAAGTCACGCGCGAAGCTCAGGACGCTTTCGCGCTCGAGAGCCACCGTCGCGCCTGCGCGGCCATCGAGAAGGGAGAGTTCAAGGATGAGATCGTTCCTTACGATTTCGTCGAGTCTCTTCCCGGAGGCACAAGCGGTACCAACGTGGTCGACAAGAAGAGAACCCTGACCGTGGACGAGGGCCCGCGTCCCGAATCTTCGCTCGAGTCCCTCGCCAAGCTCAAGCCGGTGTTTGCTGCCGGCGGGAGCGTCACGGCGGGCAACTCATCGCAGATGAGCGACGGCGCCGCCGCAGTCCTCCTCATGAGCGAGAAGGCCCTCAAGCAATACGGCGCTACGCCTATCGCCAAGTTCATCACGTTCGCCGTAGCCGGAGTTCCTCCCGAAATCATGGGCATCGGCCCCAAGGAGGCTATTCCTCGGGCACTCAAGCAGGCGGGCCTTGCTCAAGGAGCCATCGATTGGTTCGAGCTCAACGAGGCCTTTGCAGCGCAGAGCCTCGCTGTCATCCAAGACCTCGGACTCGACCCGGCCAAGGTCAACCCGCTCGGCGGCGCCATCGCGCTGGGGCACCCGCTGGGAGCCACGGGCGCCATCCGCACGGCGACGATCGTGCACGGCATGCGTAGGCACGGAAAGAAGTACGGCATGGTGACCATGTGCATCGGAACGGGCATGGGCGCGGCCGGAATCATCGAGGCGCTCTAACGTGAGTCACACACACGCAACGAAGTGCTTGCCCGTCGTCCTCCTCGCGGTGGGGCTTGTTGCGCCTGCATGCGCAACGCGGAAGTTTGGTCCCGCCGCGCGCGCGGCCTCAACGGAAGCCGTGCGTCACGAATGCCAGGGCACGCGCCTCTCCGATGGGGCGCCCGTCAGCGTCACCTTCACGCGCTGGGCCGAATCGTACTGAGGCGCTCTTCCACTCTTCCCCAACCAAGCCCTGAAACCGCCCATCCCCTTGTGCGGCTCCCGCGCCCGTCTATAGTCCTCGTATTCTCAAGCGACAGTCACGGGCACGAGGCGAGGAGCAGACGAAGTGGGAACGACTCGGCGTTGGAAGGTGGCCGGATTCGCGGCCCTCGTGGCGGCCGCGGCGGTGGGCGTCGGCTCCCTCGGCGTGCTCTTCCTTGCGCCCCATCGCATCGATGACATCCGGCAATCGGTTTCGGCCATGGGTCAAACCTACGAGCTCCCCAGGGGCGTTCCCCTCGTCGCGCGCGGCGACGCCGAGACTCGCGTCCTCGACACGTTCTCAAAGGTCTTCGTCAATATTGCCAAGCAGAGCAGGCCCGCTCTCGTCTTCATCCGCACTCGCAAAACGGTGGTCGCCGAGAGGCAGCGCTTTCCGTTCCCAGACGAGTTCTTCGCACCTTTCCTCCCGCCAGGGGGTCGCGGGCGCGGAGGCGTGCAAGAAGGAGCCGGGTCGGGATTCATCGTCGATCTCGCCAAAGGCTACGTCATCACCAACAACCACGTCGTGGAGGATTCCGACGACATCCGAGTGAAGGCATTCGATGATCGCGAATTCAAGGCTAAGCTCATCGGGCGCGAGCCGTCGGTGGACGTGGCGGTGCTGCAGCTCGAGGAGTTCGGCAACGGCAGGGGCCTCGCACAAGTGGGTTTCGGCGACTCTGAAGTCGTGGAGGTGGGCGACTGGGTGGTCGCCCTCGGTGCTCCTTTCTCCCTCCCCCAAACGCTCACGGTAGGCGTGGTGAGCGCAATGGGGCGCGGAAACGTGGTGGGCAACGGAGCCCTCGAGGACTTCATCCAAACCGACGCGGCCATCAACCCGGGCAATTCGGGTGGACCGCTCCTCAATCTCGACGGTCAGGTTGTAGGTGTGAATACGGCCATCGCGTCCAACACCGGGAGTTCGGCCGGCATCGGTTTTGCGGTCCCCTCCAACATGGTTCGTCTCGCCGCCGAGATGCTCATCAACGAGGGTCGTGTCACGCGCGGCTTCCTAGGTATCGAGGGCCGCGACTTCCGAGAGTTGCCCGAGGACGTTCTAAAGAATCTCCGAGTCGAGGTGGGCGCCCCAGGTACCCTTGTCGTGAACGTCGTCTCAGGCAGTCCTGCGGAAAAGGCGGGCGTGCGCCCCTACGACGTCGTGCGAACACTCAACGGTGGGCCCGTTGCCAGCTTCGCGCAGTTGCGCGCGCGCCTCGCGTTCACAAAGCCGGGGACGCCCGTGCGCGTAGGGCTGCTTCGCGACGGAACGGAACTCGAACTCGAGGTCATCATCGGCTCCTTCGACACCGCCCAGGCTCAACGCTCGACCGAGGGCGAGCAAGAGGAGGGAAGCGAGGGGCAATCAGCGCGCGGCGCCCTCGAAGAGTTCGGCCTGGCGCTTGCCCCGCTCAATCCGACCCTCCGCAGACAATTGGGCTTGCGAGCCACGGAGGGAGCGGTCATCACGGAAGTCGACGACGAAAGCGAAGCAGCGTTGGCCGGCTTGCGGCGGGGCGATGTCGTCGTAGAAGTGAACCGTGCGGGCGTATCCACCCCGGGCGACGTGGCCACCGCCCTCGAGCGTGCACGTCAAGCAGGTCGCGACGTCCTCTTTCTCATTGAACGCGACGGCCGCAACCAACTCATCCTCCACAGGCAGCGCTGAATGCACAAGTCGATCCGCATCCTTGGGGTCCATCTCGGCGGCGCACACACGCGTAAGACCTCAGCGGTGCGCGCTTCGTTCCTCCTCCAGAAATGCCGATCCGGCGTGGATGAAGGCCTCACGCACTCGCTTTATTGCAAAGGCCTCCACGATCACTTCATCGGCGTCCCGCGGGTGTCGACGTCGGAGGAGTCTGCCGAGCGTGCGGAAGCCGAGCGCCTACCTCTCATTTGGGAAGCTTACGCGGCCGACGTTGGACCCTCGCCGCACCGCGACTCCGACGCTCGCTTTCGAGAACTCATGGGCGACCTTGGTCCCGCGGACCTCGTGGTCATCGACGCACCAATGACCCTTCCACCTTGCGTCGCGTGCCCGCTGCCTTGCCCGGGAACGCGGGCGTGCCCTGTGCCCGAGGTGGTCCTCATGCGCTCCCTCTGGGAGGCCAAACAGGAGGAGGAGCGCGAAACCCGCCTAGCCGAGGGCAAAGCCGCCCTGCGACGGGAAAAGCGCGTTCGGCTGCCGCAGCCTTACCTCGATCGCGCTTTTGAAGTCTTCGCGCGCAACCATTTTGAGCACCCTATCCTCACCGGCACGTTTGAAATCGAGGCTGCCCTGGGGAGCAATCGCGCCCCCATCACCGCGCGTTGCCGCCATTTGCGGCGCGAACTGCTGGACGTCTTTCCTGGAGCCCTTATCGTGGAAACCAATCCCGCCCTTGCGACCCTAGGGTGGAGCCTGACTTCGGGCTACAAGTTGGGCTCCTTGCTGGAAACGAAGTCCTCACAAAGTGGCAGAAGCGCACGTGCAGGATTGTTGAAAAGACTCGAACAGCGCCAGATGGCGGTCCGAGGCGCGGCATTGCACGAGCAGCTTTTCACGGATTTCGCTGCAAATCCCAGTGTTTTCCACGCGGCCATGGCGGCGCTCACTGGATGGGGTCTTCTCAGTGGGGAAATCTCTTTGCATGACGATTTCCTCAAACTCGACGCCGGCTATCCCCTCCAGGGGTGGGCTTGCGTCCCCAAGGAAGCAGCCAACTATGCATGGGGTCACTAGACTCTCGGAGCTGAGCGGGTGGATCCTCCCTTGTGGCGCCTGGCGCGCCGTGCAGGAGTGGTGGCATCTCACCGCGCTTTTCGAACTGCGGGACGAGGGCCATGGCTCGTTCCAAGACAACGCTTCCCGCGAGGTGCTTGCAGGAGGCGATGAGGCGATCATTCGCGACTTCGCAGCGCGCAAAGGCTTCGCGAAGGTGTCGCGCGGCGTCCTCGATGCCTACGTCCTCACCGACGCCCAGCTCCTGACTCTGCAGGGGCTGCTGGAGGTCTGCGACCTCGAGGCCGAGCTGACCCTCCTCTCGGAGGGGGGAGCGCAACGAAACATCACGGTTGCGCGTCTCCTGAAGCTGCGGCGCGCAGGGGGCCTTTTGCCTCCTTCCCCCGCCGCTGGCACTGAGGCCGTGGAAACGTATCGCTCCCTCGCCTGACGCGCTTCAACTCGACGCCGGGCCCTGGTCCAAGGTGGCACGCAGGAGCGCCAGAGCGCACGCGATCGTTCGGCTGCCTTGACGCTCTTCGAACCGCTCCGGGGTCTCGAGCCGAGGGTTTACCTCGACGAGATCCATTCCAACGAGGAGACCCGTTTCGCGCAGCGCCCGGCATAGGGTCTCGCCATCTTCGAGGGTGAGACCGTTGGGTTCCGGGGTCCCCGTTCCGGGCACGAGGGTCGAGTCAAGAGCGTCGATATCGAAACTCAGATGAAGCGGACGCTCCCCACCCGCGAGCAACCAATCGATGGCATCGGCGATGACGGCGTCCATGCCACGACGCGCGACTTCCTCCGCCGGAAAACACGCGATGCCGTGCGCGGCGAGGAGGCGCGCCTCTTCGGCATCGAGGGCGCGCGCGCCGACCAAGACGATGTCCGGAGAACGCAGGCAAGGTTCGAACCAGGCGAAGCCTGGGGAATTCTTCAATGAGAAAGCGCCGCAGAGTGCGGCCAAGGGCATCCCGTGGAAGTTGCCTGAGGGGCTCGAGGCCGGGGTGTTGAAGTCGGCGTGGGCATCGACCCAAATCACCCCCAAATGACTCCAAGCTGTCGCAACGCCATGGATGCTCCCGCAGGCGACGGAATGGTCTCCACCGAGGGTGAGAACGAAGTCGCGAAGCCAAGCGTGCCGCGTAGCGCGTCGTGAAACGTCTTCGAGCACGCGCGCCAAGGCGCTCGCGTTGTGGAATGTGTGCGGCGAATCCTCACTCTTCGCCGGGGGCCTCAGGGAAACGCTGGAAGGGAACACAGGTGGGAGCGCGGTCATCGCGCTTGCGAGCTCATCGTCTCCGAGCTGCCAACCAACCCGCGCCAAGCCCTCGAGGAGCCCTGCATGCAACAGCGCGCCGGGCCCATCCTCCACGCCCCCACGCGGTTGTCCTAAGCCGCAAGGCGCGAGCAAGGGAACGAGGCGGCTCGCGGGTGTGAGGTAACGCCACAAACGGGGCGAACGGAAAACGCTCGGGTGCAGGGTACGGGCGGCTGTCATGGCTCCTCCTTGAAGGAGGTATCGGAATTCGCGCGCGGATCGTGAGTCTTTAGAGAATCGGAGCCCGAGGGAGCAATTTCCGCTGGCATGGAACTTGGTTGCTCTGGTGGCGAAGGCAGGCCCCACGGCCGGCCCCTGTCCCATTGGCCCCGAGAAGGAGACGCCATGAGCACCGCCAAATCACGCACAGGACAGCGACAAAGCGCTGCGGCAACCCGCAAATTCGCAACCACCGATACGCGCAAAAAAGAAAAAGAAAAAGAAAAAGAAAGGAACAAACGCGATAAGGAAGACGTCATTCCTGAGGCTCCTGCGCGTGTTCCCAGCAGACCCGTGACTCCCAAGCCCATGTACGACACTCGGGAAGGGCGCTGACGTGAATGCATTTTCCGCACGCCATCGAATGACTTTTCAGACACAGCGGGGCCGCAGCCAGTCCCTCTCCTTGGGCCGCTTCCAACTCGAAGGGATGCAACTCTCCGGTTCACGGCGAAGAATGCTCGTCCGCAAAGCACGCCTTTCGTTGGCACGGGCGTTGCACGAAGCATTTCGACCGAACCTCCTTTCGCTGACGCGGCCAAACGAAACAAGCGTGAGCGGAAGATTCGGCGGATAAACTGAATCGCCACTCCGGCAAGGTGGTCGTCTACGTCCAAAAGTAACGAAAGCATTTTCTGGTGCGGGGAACACCGCGTGGGGTTCCCCTGGCGCAGCTTAACAACGAGAGGACACCGGTTATGAAACTCCACCGCACCAACGGACTCGCGAAAGCCGCCTTCGGACTCGGCCTGTGCCTCGCAATGCCGGGCGCGGCGTTCGCACAGGGTTCCGGCTCGGAACAGATGGAAGAGTGCCAAGTGGGCTTCAGCTCGGGCACGACGCTCGAGAACGATACGCAGGTTTCCGACTGCGTCGAGGAGTTCAAGGAACTCCGTCTGACCCGCATCGAAGTCATGGGCTACGCTTCTCCCGATGGCTCCATGTCGGCCAATCGAGCGCTGTCGCAGCGTCGCGCCGACATGGTGAGCACGCGCATTGCGGAAGCGTTTCCGGGCATCCAGATTGACGCGCGTGGCATGGGCCCCGATGAGGCACGCGGCAGGGCCGTCATTGTCACAGCGTTCTACAGCGAAGACCAAACCAACGCGGGCGCGACCACGTCGCCAGGCGTAGGCACGCCCAGTGACCTCGGCACGACCACGCCCAATCCCGCTGTCACGGCCATCGACCCCATTACCGGCCGCACTCTCGTCGACGAGTCGAGCAACTCGACGGCGGGCGCCAGCCAAGAAACCCCATCGGGGTCGGTGCAGTCGTTCCCTCCCACGCTCCAACGGCGAGGTGGAACGAGGATGCCCGACGCGACGGGCGACGTCGCGGCTGAAGACTTCGCCTCGGGCGACGTTTCTTCTGACGGATCCGTGGTGGCCCAGGCCGACGGCATGGGCATGGGCGCCGCGGGCGCGACCACCGATTCCGGCACGCCCTTGCAGCGCGAGAACATTCCTTCGGGTTGGAACGACGTGCGGTTCGCAGGTCGCGTCGGATACGACTACCAGTGGGATCGCGACGAATACATGAACGCGCTCGGAGCCGAACTCTCCTACGTGCGGCGAAACCTCGGCACCCGACTCGCGCGGCTCGAAGTCGGCGCGACGACGTCCTTCTTGGGCGACTTCGCCGAAGACATGAAGGCCTACAACTTCCACGGCACGATTTTCCCGGCTCTCGAGGCCGGACCTCTGGTGGTTGGCCCCCGTGGCCTCCTGGGCGGGAGCTGGGAAGATCGCGAAAAGGAAGTGGTCCTCGACGCGGGCGGAGAGGGTCGTCTGGGAGTCGAAGCGGCCAACTACTCGGTGTTCGTGTCGGCGGGCCGCACTATCAGCCTCACGCGCGTGGCCCTCGACGTCGGAGCCACGTTCTAAAGGCGGTCGGACGAATGCCGGTCCACCGCACGGCGTGTTGCCACGCCCGCGCGCGACCTGCGCCGTGGCACACCCGTTGCTCCCTCAATCCCTGAGCGATGCCCCCCAACACACAATCGCCGGCCCAGCTACCAAGAGTGGTCACCAAGCAACGCGACCCTTCAATGCAAAGTCCTCAAGGAGGTCAACCGTCATGGGCGACAAGCACAAGATCTCGAACCAACAAAGCACGGGCAATCAAGGCGCGCCGAAGGACAAGGGTTCCGTGACGCCCACCTCGGCGCTCATCTGCGGCATGGGCAGCATCCACAACCTCCTGTTCAAGACCCTGCATACGCACTGGAACGCCAAGGGATCGCGTTTTCTCGCCGTGCACGAGTTCACCGAGAAGCAGTACAACTCGCTCCTGCTCGAACTCGATTCGCTCGCAGAGCGATTGCGCGCTCTCGATGCCGTGGCTCCCACCGACATGGAGACCCTCACAAACGCGAGCGTCCTGCGCGAAGACCACCTCGACATTTACGATGCGAGCAAGCTCTGCCGTCACCTTGCGGACGCGCACCAAGGCGTGTCGAACACCTACGAGTCCTTCATACGCAAACTCAGCGACGAACACCCGGTCTCGGCAGACCTGTTCACCCAGCTCGCCGCGCACCATGAGAAGGTGGCCTGGATGTACAAGGCGCTCATCGACTGAAGGTTCGCGAGGAGCAGCGACCCGCGAGCCGCGGAAAGAACATCTCACTCATCAAAGTAACACACGACTAAACACAAGGAGGGCACGAAATGGCTGAACATGCGAAGAATATCGACACCACCATGAAAACGGATCTTGGCCAAGAGGCCGCGAACCTGAGCCAGCAGTTTATGAAAGGCATGGACGTCGACGCCGTGAAGGCGGAGCTCGACACGTTCCGCAAGCAGTTCGACAAGGTGAGGGGGAACGTGAAGGACAAGGCAGTCGTCGTGGACAGCCACCTCCACGAAACTCCTTATCCTTACCTGTTCGGCGCATTCGGATTGGGGGTCCTCGCAGGCGGGCTCCTCATGAAAAGACGCTGATCAAACGATCCGGATCACACAAGCGAGTTGCATGACGTCAAAGGAAGGGAGCGAACCCATGGGAGTCGCCATCGAGTTGCTCAGGACAGCGGCCATCGTGGGAGCAGGGGTCCTCACCAACCACCAAACCCATCAGGCGGTCGACACGACCCATGGGATAGTCGAGAACCTCAAGAAAAACGCGACGAACATCTTTATGTTACTTTTCTTCCGAGACGTCCTCCGTTCACTCATCGTGATCTTCTTCATCAGCGTCGCGGCGATCGTCGCAACCTCCGCCCTCAACGATACAGCACTCTTCCGCGCGGCCGGTTACTTTGCAATTGCCGTGCTCGCTCTCATCGGAGTTCTCACCGCGCTGGTCTACTCGCGTGTGAAGGCTTTGGGGCGCGAATCCGCGCCTTGAACCGCCCCAACTGGGAGCGGCACGTCTTCTGCAGAGCTCTTGGGATTCGCCCCTCGCGCCACGCGGGGCACTCTCGTGCCGATACGTTCTCGAACTCGACTTACGAAGGAACAAGAAATGCAGGAAAAAGACAGCAGCGCGCGCGGGCGCGAAGCAGGACTCGGACTCAGACTCGGAATCGGAATCGGCCTCGTGCTAGCCATTCCAGCAGGCATCGCTCGTGCTCAGGGGAGCCCTACGTCGGAGCCTCCGAGGGTGGAGGCTTCCCGTGGTGTTGTGGCAGCGGATGGCACCACCTCGAACGCTGGCAAAGTGGCTTGCGATGTTGGGGTGAGGACCTCCCCCCGCAACGATAGAGGCATCGGCGCGCGAAGGGGCACAGCCGCCATGATTGACCAAGCAGCTCTCGATGCATGCGTGTCTTCGCTGCAAAACAGTGGCGAAGTCACGGGCATCGAGGTCATGGGGCGGGCTCCAGGGTCCGGCGAGTCCGCACGCCGATCGGCAGACATGAGGGCGTCACTCGTTGCGTCGCGCCTGGCGCTGGAGTTCCCCAAGACGGTTGTCAACACCGTGGTGATGAGCGCTGGGGCTCCTCAAGGCACCGTCCGGGTGACCGCCTTCGTGAGCTGGATGCAGAATCAAGCCACGACAGAGGCCTTGCCCAACCAGCCACAAGAACAGGTCGTCATCCTATCGGCGCCTGACACAAGCGCCGTCCAAATCCTCTCAACTCCGACCGACGGACTCTTCAACGAGGATGTGGCCCTTGGATGGGACCCCCTTACTACGAATGCCGCCATTGGGTCGGAGCGCAACCCCGCGTTTCGAAGCGCAGCCAATATCGACAGCACGGCTTATTAAGCGGATCCCAGTCGAGCGCATGTCGACGACACGCCCTGAGCCAGGAAAAAAGGCCGTCAAGGAGCGGGCGATGCAGGGGCCTGTTCAGCGCCAGGCAGCGCCGCGGGCGCGTCCGAGGGCTTTTGAGCGGGTGAGGCAGCCCCGGCCGGAGTAGCCGCTGTTGGAGAGGCAGCTGCCCCCGGCGAAGTCGACTCATCGCCCAAAAGGCTGTTGATCTCGAGGCCCACACCGTAGTGCACGCGGGTCTTGACCCAAGCGAGCGACATAGCCAACACGAAAAAGGCGAACCCGAAGCCCCACGTGGCCCTCACAATGAGGGACACGCCGCCCGAGGCTCCGAAGAACCCGGCCGAGTTGCCACTGCCGAATGCCGAGCCGATGCCACCCTCATTGCCGTGCTGCAGGACGATGATGAGAAGCACAAGGATGAGCGCGACGAGGACGAGCAGGAATGTGAGAAGCCCGCTGAGCATGGAAATCTCCCGGTGGAGGAACGAGCAACGATCTATTGCACAGGTCACCCACCCGCACAAGCGAAGGCGCGACTCCAGGGGCTGAGCCTTTCCTTCTTCTCGGGGATCGACTTATCTTTGAATCTCCGGTAAGCCGGGAATTCGTGCATAGTCGTATCCAAGTAGCCGCGGAGAGCGCCCCCGAATGAGTCCTACCAGCAAAAGCAAGACGGCCCCCTCCAAGTCCGATGCCGATTCCAAAGGCACCAAGGGCAAGGTCAAAGGCAGCGTGGCGGCCAAAGCGCCCAAGGACGAACCGAAGGGCAAAGTCGCGGCCAAGGCGGCCAAGGCGGACAAGGCGGTCAAGGCGGCCAAAACGACTAGAGTTGCCGACGAGAAGCCCAAAGCGAAAAAGGCTGCTGGCGCGGACCGGGTGAACTTGGCCGCCAAAGCGCCAGCGCGTGAAGAACCTGTCAAGAGTCGCGCGACGACGCCGGTGAGGCCCTCCACCCCTTCACCGCGCGCTCGAAACTCCGAGCCTGACATCGTTGCTCCCCCATCGAAGAAAGCCGTCGAGGCCAAAGGGCCGAAAGCTGCTGCTGCTTTGCCGGTGGAAGCGCCGCCCACGAAAGCTGGCAAAGGCCGTGCAAAAGTCGAAACCCCTCGGGCGGAACTTTTCGATGCTGCCGCGGAGGTTACGCCGACGATTCCCACCGAGACCACCCTGCCAGTCAAGGCCTCGTTCAAAGCTACGAAGGTAGCCTCCGCCGACGTCCTTGAAGGTACGCTTGAGTCTGTGGTGGCCTTGGAGGCAACACAGGAAGTCGCTGTCGACGAACCCTTCAAGCAAATCACGTTCGAGAGCCTCATCGACGATGAGACCCTCTTGGAGGCGGTTCGAAAAGTCGGCTGGTCCATCCCCACTCCGGTACAGGCGCAAGCTCTTCCGCTGACACTCGCTGGACGCGACGTGTGCGCGTTCGCGCAAACGGGTACCGGCAAAACAGCGGTCATCGCACTCACCTCTGGCGTTCGCCTGCTCGCCGACGAGGAGCGGCGCGGGAAAGCCAAATCGCCCGCGGTACTCGTGGTGGTCCCTACTCGTGAGCTCGCCGAACAGGTCGAGAAGGACATTCGGGGCCTTTTGGGGAGCCTTGGCATCACGAGCATGAGCTGCTTTGGCGGCACCGACGTCGAGAAAGACAAGAAGACCCTTTCCGAGCCCATCGACGTCGTAGTGGCCACACCGGGTCGACTCCTCGACCACCACAAGCACAAGAACATCTCGTTCGAGAACATCTCGTTCTTCGTGTGCGACGAAGCCGACCGTATGTTCGACATGGGCTTCATCGAGGATATCGAGTTCATCATGAAGAACCTGCCACCCGAGCGGGTTCAAAAACTCATGACGAGCGCCACGGGAAGCGAAAAGGTCCGAGAGCTCGCGTTCGAGTACCTCGAGGAACCCGACTACATTGAGTCGAACCCCGAGAAAATCACGCCCGAGAACATCAAGCTCGTGAACTACGCTGTGCCTGCGGTCGAGAAATTCCAGGTCCTGCTCGGCCACGTCAAGACGCACGATCCCACATGCGCCATCGTTTTCACCAATACGAAAATCGTGGCGGAGTGGGTCGGCTACAAGCTCGCTTGCAACAACGTGAGCGCGGAGGTTCTCACGGGC
>JBIKVI010000238.1:0-6932 GCA_044356935.1 Silvanigrellaceae bacterium
CAAAGACAACCCGCGCGGTCCCGCATCGGCAATTTCCGGCGACTTTTACGTTACGGGTAAGGCCCTCGGAGCTTTTTACACCGACGCATCCGCCATCCTCTTTAAGGATGCGGGCACGCCTGCGCCTGGAAGCGATGGCGCGCGTGCGGCCGGCCTTCCGATCCCCGCCATCGGGGGAGCGGACGCGCCTGGCTCTGCGCCTGCGCAGGCGCCTGGAAGCGATGGCGCGCGTTCGAGCCTCAAAGGCGCCCCCGTCGTGGTCACGCGGGGCCAGTTCCTCGACATCGTCTCCCGTCGCATGCCGTCGAGCCTGCCCACGGGAAACGCGCGCGACGGGGCGTTCTTCCACGCCCTCGCGGAAACGGACGTCGACGTCCGAACCCTGACAAAGGAACTCGCCGCTCAGGAGGTCCCCTTCGACGCGTTGTGCAACCCCCGGCGCCTCGATCCCCGTAAATACGCGCGCGCCACCCTCGTCTTCCACGCTACCCGAGCCAACCTCGACTGCGTCAAGGTGTTCCTCGAGCGCGAGCTGTCGGGTCAGGGTCCCCGCGAAGTCACGTTGGTGGCGCTCTCGGCCGGCGACGGTTTCTACGCCGCGCGCAAGGAAGGCGGCACGAGCCTCTCCTTGCAGACCTGGGAAAGCGCCTGGCTCGAAACCATGGTGGCCGCATGGGACGACGACGCGAACCTGTCGGCACCTTCGCGTCGCGCGCGGCGCCTAGCCTCCCTCGCGCGCGCCCTGACCCGCGCGAGCGACGTCGTGGTCGAAGTGCCGTGGGCACGGGGAGCGCTGCCCTTCGGCAACTTCGTCGCCCTCCCCCGTGGCTTGGCTAAAGGAACGCTGCGCGCGCGACGCGTCGGGGAGGCCGTGCAGAAGAGCAAGGGGCTCGAGGCCGCCTGGAAGCTCACACCCGCAACGTCGGTGTTGGTGGTGTCGGGGGCCGGCGCAGGCCTGAAGTTCGAGCAAGTCGAAGGGGTGAAGAACTGATGCCCACTGCTTCGACCCAGGCCCCCGTTACCTTCACCTCCGCACGGACGATGCCTCGCCGCACCCACATAGCCGACGTAACATCAGCGACGGGCACCCGCCACCGGGACCCGGGCCTAGGAGGGCCACCGCATGCAGCGATCGTCCGTCATCGTCGCTAACAAAAATCACGTCATCTTCTTCGCGCTCGAAGAAGGCGAAAGGAACAACCCCAACGTCGAGAGCCGACTGGTGGAGCGCTCGACCTTGAAGAACACCGCCCTCGAGCGACTTGAGAACGCCGAGAAAACGGACACACGCCGCGGCGATTACCCCACGGCCGGTTCGCGAAACTCGCCGACCTCAATGGGCTCGTTCGCGTCCGTGGGCGGATTCGCGGCACGCAGTTCCATGAGCGACGCCGAGAACGCCGAGGAACGCCACGCGCTCCAACAGTTTGCGCGCGGGGTCATCGAACGCACCGAGGAAATCGTGGCCCGCGAGAAACCCGATAACCTCGTCCTCGTGGCCGGACCGGAGATGCTTGGCGTCTTAAGGGCCGAATTGAGCATTCATCCACTCCCCGTGCGCGTGCGCGAGGTGCAAAAAAGCCTTGCGCGCATGAAGACCCACGAAATTCACGACGCGCTCGCGCGGGAGGACGTCTTGCCGGCGCGGCGATCGCAAACGGGAGCCGCCTTCAGCGCGCGGACACACTGACGAGGCAGCGCGTGACTCAGCCCGGTTCCACGAACTCACGCCAGGCCGCCGTATTGAAGAACTCGGCCACCGACACGAGTTCGGTGTAGGCCACGGCGAGCTGCTGGTTGTCTCGCGGCACGAAGAGTCCGGACTTGTAGAGAGCGTCGAAGGTCCTGCTCGCAAACACCCGAGAGAGGTGGGCGGGGTGCGAGGCCACACCACGCAAGAATGCGCTGCGGTGCGCATCGTAGGCCTTGCGCAGAAGCTCGTCGCGCGAGAAGCGTCCGCGCGACTCCATGAGCGCGAGCGCGGTGGCGAGCTGGAGCGTGTAGAGTTCCCGCTCGGGACGCACAAGATCTGTAAGGAAACGCAGCGTCGCAAAGGCGGACTCGCTCTCCACCACGCGCACTTCCCATGCGTCGTGCGTGGCCAAGCCCAATTCGCCGAAAACACGCAGCGCTGCCAGCACGAGCGCTCCGCTCGAAGTGGAATCGGGCCAGTAGAGTTCATCGTCCCAAACGGCGCGGATGGCCTGCAGTTTGGCCTCTAGCCACGCGAGGCGGGGCATCGCCTCACCTCGCTCCCGTGCTTCGAGCAGCAAAGTGGCCACGAGGCCGGCGATGGCCAGGACGTGGAAGATTGTTCCACGATACCACCACAGATTGAGCTCCTTGGCGGGATTGCGCGCGAGGAGGGCGTCGTCTTCGCCAGGCCTCTCGATCATGAATTGCCATTGAATTCCGGTCGCGAGGATTTCCTCGACGATGGCGTCGAGCGAGGGTCCACCCGCCATCGGCGCAAGCCGCACGGGCTCCCTTGCGCCCTCGCCGCCATTTGGCAACGAGCCGGTGATTTCCCCTTCACCCACGGAGCTTGGCGACACCGTCCACCCGAGATCGCGGCCCAAGTGGGCAACGATGCCGTGCAGCATGCCCACGCGCTCCGACAGGAGCACGCGGGGAACCTGTGCCTCCGACTGCGCGCAAAGCGCGCTCGTGAGCAGCGCCGAACCGGAGGCTACGGCCGTGGAGTTGATGCCTTGGTTCACGCGCCGAGCCAGCGCCCGCACGAATGCCTGCACGCGCGGGTCGCGGCTTTCCAGCGCGTCAGGCGCGGCCGAGAGCGACGAGGGCAGCAGCGTGGAGCTCCCCGCGCCAGCACCCGAGCCCGGGGGACCCACGACGTCGGGGTTGCCGGCTTGCGAAAAGAAGTCCTTCCAAGCCTCCCCAAAATGAATAGGGGTACCGAAGCTCACATCCACGCGACCGTAGTTCGAGAAAAGGAAACGGATGGAGCGCAGGAGCTGCCAAACAGACTCCTTCTGTTTCTTCATTCCCCCGAGTTCGGCTGCGTAGGCGCCGTCCTCCATGACCTTGTCGTAACCGAAGTAAACGGGGATCAGGTAGGTGTGCTCGGCCCGGCGCTTGAGGATGCTCGACACGCAGATCGACAACAGACCCGTTTTCGGAGTGAGGGTCTTGCCGATGCGCGATCGCCCTCCCTCATGGAAGAACTCCACCGGGAAGCTGTTGTGCATGAGGAAGTCGACGTACTGCGAGAACACGTGCGCGTAGAGTCTATTGCCCGAGAAGCTTCGCCGCAGGAAGAAGGCCCCGCCGCGTCGCAGGACGGGCCCCGCGGGCCAGAAGGAGAGGTTCACGCCCGCGGCGATGTGCGGCGTCACCAGGCCTTTCTTGAAGAGAACGTAACTGAGCAACATGTAATCGAGGTGCGAACGGTGGCAAGGCATCCAAATGAGCTGCCCCTGACGGGCGACCTCCGCCACGGCCTCGAAGTTGCGCACGCGCACGCCCTTGAAAATGCGTGTCCACAGGAGGTCGAACACCTTCTCGAGCGCGAGAATGGTTGTGTAGTTGTATCGCGCGGCGATTTCTTCGAGATAGGCGAGCGCCTTGCGGCTCGCACGGGCGGGCTTGGCCTCCGAGTCGAAAACCTTGCGCGTCTCGGGCGTCTTGAAGATCCAATTGGCGATGGCGTTGACATCGTAGAGGTTGGGACCCATGACGCTCGTGCGCTCGCGCGCGAAGTCGATGAGCAGTTGACGTCGAATGCGACGGGCCCACACCAACTCTTCCGAAGGCGCCATCGATGCCGAAGTGGCCTTGCTAGAGGGCGCGCGCCCTTCCCGGACTTCCTGCCCTTCACGCTCGTCGCGCTCGATGTCGTCGCGCGAGAGAATCATGCGATCGCCAAGGTGCACGCGCACACTCAGGCCGTGGATGAGCAGGAAAACCAGCTTCTGGAGCGAAGTGGCGTTCTCGTCGTCGGGGAACAGGGAGCGCAGGAGGAAATTGCGTTCGGTGTGTTCGGCCGAGCGGGTGAAGAACACGTTCACGGGTTGGAGGACGATGCGGCCGTCGCGCGCGCGCGAGTCAGATCGCAGCAGGGCGGCGAGCTGTTCGGTGAACGCCTCGCGCGGCTCGTAGGGGTTGATGAGTCCCTTGCGGAATCGCAACGCGAGAAGACCAGCTCGACGGAACCGATTGGGAGCGGCTTCCGCCCGTGGTCGAGGGAGGTCTAACCGGCGCAGGAGAATTCCAAGCACCACGACATCGATGAGCACCAAGCGGGGCAGCACGTAAACCACGTCCGCTTCGCCATGGCGCGAAAGCAGTTTATCGCGCGTAAGGCCCTCGGGGCTTTCCTTCACGCGGATAAAGGGGCGAAGTGGCCAAAAGAGCCAGAGCCAGCGCGAGAAATGGATTCCAAAAATCTTGAACATGGCGCGTTGCGGGGTCACGGGTGGGTACTCCGGATGAGATCCTCGAGCAGACCACGGTGAAAGGCGTCATCGGCGAGCACGACGTTGTCGATGAGGCGCGTCGAGCCCACCATCTGTGCGCAAGCGAGAACAACGCCCTCCCCGTCTTCAGGCAGCGAGCCTGTTACGGAGGCGAGCGTCCCCGTGGTCCGCAATTCGCAATACTGGGGCGGAGCATCGAATGCCGCCGCGGCCAGCACCGCACGGGCAGCCTCTTCGAGCCGACCGGCGTCACGTTCGCCCTCGAGCCAGGCCCGCGCCGCTGCGCCCAGCGCCCGGGGCACCGCCACTGCGCGGGCTCGCGCATCGGCTTCGAGGAATCGATTGCGACTGCTCAGCGCGAGTCCATCGACATCGCGGACGGTGGGAAGTCCCACCAGCGTGGTGGGATGCGCGAGGTCGGCGCACAGGCGCCGCAGGATTGCGTACTGCTGGAAATCCTTCAACCCGAAGTATGCCTCGCGCGCACCCACGATATTGAGCAGGAGGAGAACAACGGTGCACACGCCATCAAAATGCCCGGGGCGGAAAGCCCCACACAGGACGTCGGCCATGCCTTCGACGCGGGCGTGGCTCAAGAACCCGGCCGGGTACATCTCCGCCAACGTTGGGGCGAAAATCACGTCGACTCCACGTTCCTTCGCAAGGGAGAGGTCGTTGGCGAAAGTGCGCGGGTACTGAGAAAGATCTTCCTTTGGCCCGAACTGCTTGGGATTCACGAAAATAGAGAGCACCGAAACTTCGTTCCGTTCGCGGGAGACATCCAAGAGCGATGCGTGCCCGTCATGGAGGGCCCCCATGGTTGGTACGAAACCAATGGTTCTCCCGGCTGCTCGGTAGGGAGCCAGTGCTGTGACGAGCTCCTGTCTGCGGGTCGCCACGACGGGCGTGGGCAGGGAAGCTGCTTTGGGCATGCGGGAAACCTCTCTGCTCGCTGAAGGGGGATCGGCTCGCAGATATCGCATGATTGGCCGGCACTTGTCCACGTCGCCACGGCGCTTGAGGGCCATCTGCGTGGGCAAGTGCGTTGGCATTAGCCGCCCAAATAGGCCTTCTGCAGAGCTGGGTCGTCGGCGAGCGCGCTAGCCACCCCCTCCTTCACCACGCGGCCGACCTCGAGCACGTAGGCGCGGTGGGCGATCTTGAGGGCCATGCGCGCGTTCTGCTCGGCGAGCAAAACGGTGATGCCCTGTTTGTTGAGTTCGACGATCTTCTGGAAAATCTGCTGGGTCAGGAGGGGCGCGATACCCAACGAGGGCTCATCTAAAAGCAGGAGCCGGGGCTTGCCCATGAGGGCTCGGCCGATAGCCAGCATTTGCTGCTCGCCTCCCGAAAGTGTCACGGCGGGTTGGGCGTGACGCTCACGGAGACGAGGGAACAAAGCGTAAACCTCGTCGAGCTCCGACGCCAATGCTTTCGTGGGCGTCTTGCGCGCATAAGCACCCATGAGGAGGTTGTCTTTAACGCTCAACTCGGGAAATACCATGCGCCCTTCGGGAGACTGCAGGAGCCCGCGACGCACGATGGTGTGGGAGGGCTCGCGAGTTATGTCGACACCCTCGAAGCGGATGCGTCCGGAACGCGCGGCGACGAGCCCCGAGAGCGTGCGCATGGTGGTCGTCTTGCCGGCACCGTTGCTGCCCACGAAGGTGACGATTTCTCCCTCCTCCACGGTAAAGCCCACATCCTGCAGCGCCATGATGGCGCCGTAGTTGACGCACAAGCCGTCGACCTCAAGGAGCGCCATGGGTTTCCTCCACGCCGAGGTAGGCTTCGATGACGGCTTTGTCGGCCTGGACTTCGGTGGGCCCTCCCACGCAGATGACTTCACCGTGGTCGAGGACAGTGATGCGTTCACACAGGTTCATAACGAACTTCATGTCGTGCTCTATCACGAGGATCCCGATGCCGCGCGCTGCGACGTCTTTCACGAGCCGCCGCAGCCCCTCTTTTTCCGTGGGATTCATGCCTGCGGCGGGTTCATCGAGAAGCAGCAAGCGCGGCTGCATCATCAACGCGCGAGCGATTTCAAGCTTCCGCTGCGAGCCGTAGGGGAGCGCGGTGGCTTCGGAGTCGGCATGGCGCGACAGCCCCACGAACTCCAACATCTCCTTGGCGCGATTCTCCACCGCCGCTTGGCGTGCACGGGCTCCGGGAAGTCCCAGTATGGATGCGGGAGCGTCGCCGCGCCGCGCCCACGCCGTGGCGGCGATAAGGTTCTCGCGCGCGCTCAAGCCCGAAAAGAGTCGGATGTTCTGGAACGTCCGCGCGATGCCCTGCCTCGCAATGGCGTGGGCAGGCTTGCCGCCGATTTCGCGGCCCTCGAACCGGATAAGACCCGCGGTGGGTTTGTAAACCCCGGTGATGAGGTTGAACACGGTGGTTTTTCCGGCGCCATTTGGTCCGATAAGCCCCACGAGCCCACCGGGTGGGACTTCGAGTGAGAATTCATTGAGGGCAACCAGCCCACCGAATCGT
>JBIKVI010000239.1:0-6925 GCA_044356935.1 Silvanigrellaceae bacterium
ACGGGCAATAGAAGGGCGCGAGGAACGACTTAACGCGCGCGCGCCCGAGCATCTGGGGAACAGTGTTGAGCTGGTCCACGAAGGCGACCGAAACCTCCCGGAAGAGGTGCTCGCGCTTGGTGTCGAACTGCCGGACGAAGTAGACCCATTCGCGCACGCCCATGGAGTTGAGACTCCCTACGTCGCGCAGAACGAAAACAATGCTCGGAGCAGCGACCAAGGGGATTTCGCGGAAGCGGAACCTCTCGTCGAGGGCGCCCTCGAATGTGTAGATTGCCCTTTGATCGGTTTGGACGATCTCCACGCGGAGGTGTTCGAGTTCAATGTGCTCCCGATGGCTCACCGTCGCCCCCTTTGCCTCAGTTCGACTCGTTCCTCTCGACAGTGCTCGAGATGCTATCGGAAGGATTGGAGGAAAGGTGAGGATTCTCCTGCTACACACCCGGGCATTCCAGTGGAACATGCGCGGCACATGGCCCGCAGGGCCCTCCGGGACACGGTTATCCACTTTCGTTGTGGATAAGTTCTTGGCCTTTTCTTTAAGCAAATGAATAACCAACTTAAATTATTGGATAAATAAAAGGACCGTAAAAGAGTTTCGAAAGAGTCTCGTGCGTCAAGGAAAGAGCAGACGCTAAGCCTAGCGTGTCAACCTACGGACCGGCTCTGCCTATGGAGTTTGCGAGGCGCAGGGGAGCACGTAAGGTCTCTGGGATTTCGACTCTCAAGCCATGAGATGCGCGAGCGATGAAAAAGGAGCAGATGTGGGAATCAGAGAAGAGCTCCTCAAGGCCGGCCTTGTTTCCAAGAAGCAGGCGAAACAAGTGGATGCGGCGGCCCGCAAGCAGGAGCACGAGATAAAGCGTAACAAGGAGGCGGCCCGCGCAGCGCAACAGGCCAAGGACGAGGAAATCCGTCGCGTGCAGGAGGAGGCCGACGCCAAGCGCGAGGCCGACATCCAGCTCAATCTCGAGAGGGAGGCGCTCAAGCAGCAACGGGAGCAGGCGCTTCGCGCGACCCAGCTCGTGCGTTCGAACCGGCTCAACGATCCGCGCGCGCAGACTCCCTATTACTTCGTCGAGGGAGGCACCTGGGTGAGGCGCGTAGACGCCGATGCCTACCAGCAGGAGATGCTCGCACGCGGGAAGTTCGCCATCGCGAGGCTCCATTCCGAGGTCGACGAGTTCGCAATCGTCCCCTCGCACACGGCCGATACTCTGGCCTCCATCGCGCCCGAACTCATCGTCGCTCGGCACGCGCCTCTGGACGACGCCGAGGAAGTGAAAGTAGAGTAGCGTGCTTAACGACTCCGTCGAGGCCGGCGACTCCGCCGAGCCATCCCGTTCGCATCCGTCACGCGAGGTGTTCCGCATGTCGTCGTCCAATGGCAAGGTACTTGGGGTTCTAGTGGGGGGTGCCGTTCTCGGCGCGAGCCTGGGCGCTGGTGCCGTTCTTCAATTCAAAAAAGGCGGGAATGAGGTCGTCGCGACCTCTGACGCCACCTGCGGCATTGAAGGTGCCGGGGCGGGCACCGCTGCCCTGTTCGAGCTCGATGGCAAGGCCTATACGCCCGATCAGCTTCCCTCCGATGCCCGCGACACGCTCTTCCAAATTCAAACTCAGGGATACGAGACGAGCTCCAACTTCGCGCGCGAGCTCGCGCTGCGCGTTGCTCTCGCCCAAGAGCAGAAAATCGACATTGCCCAGGGACTGCCGCCGTTGCGCACGCTCTTGCAAGTTCCCGAGCCCGCCGAGGCCGAACTCAAGGCGTTTTACGAGGCCAACAAGCAAAGCATCCCTCCCGGCACCAGTTATGAGCAAATCAAGCCTCAGCTCGTGCAGTTCATGGCCTCCCAAAAGGTGGGTGAGGCGGCCCGCACCAAAGCGCAGGAACTGAGCGACAAGGGACGCCTCCGCATCACACTGCAAGCGCCCGTGGCTCCCGTGGTCGCCCTGCCGGTCGACAAGTTCCCCAGCAAGGGACCCTCCGATGCCGCCGTGACCCTGGTGGAGGCCTCGGACTACCTTTGTCCTCACTGCCGGACCGTGAAACCCGAGGTTGAGCAGGTCCTCAAAGAGCACGGATCCAAGGTGCGTTTCGTGCAGGCGAACTTCGCTCTGAGGCCAACCCAGCTCTCGGGCGCCCTGGCGCGCGGTGGTTGGTGCGCCCAGCAGCAGGGCGGCGAGCAGTTCTGGAAGTACCACGACAAAGCCTTCGAGGTGCCGCTTGAAGCGGCCAACGCCGTTTCTCCCGACGCCGAGAAGGAGTTCGTGGGCCATGCCGTGAAGGCGGCCCAAGATGCCGGCATCGACGTGAAGGCCTTCGAAACGTGCGTGGTCAGCGAGGAGGCGAAGAAGGCCATCGAGCAGAACAACGAAATCCTCTCGGGAGCCGGCGTTTCCGGTACCCCGACCTTCTTCGTTAACAACCGTAAGGTTTCCCTGGCGGGCAAAACCCTCTCCGCTGCCGTGGCGGAGGCCCTGGCATCCGGAAGCACCGCCGCAAAGTCTTCCAAGGCCAACTGAGCGCTGCCGCCGGGGGCTCCGACCTCTGACACCCCCGTGCATGCCGTTCCTGCCCGACCTCCGGTATGCTCCTCCGTGTGTACTTACCGGAGGTCGAATCATGTTCCCTTGCCGCATCCGCTTTGTTTCTTTACTGGCGGCAGGGACTTGCTTGGCCCTGTTCTTGGCGGCGTGCAAACCCGGAGGCCGCCAGGGCGCGACGGCGGGTAACGTCTTCAACGTCTCCCCGGGCAAGTACTCCTTCGTCTCGGGACGCCTCGCGGCTGGAAACGCGGCCGCATTGAAGGCCGGCATGGCCTCGCCCCCGGACGGCGATGCCTTCGAGGTCAAGGCCACGGGCAAGCACTTGTCGTTGTCCACCACGGGCGCGTCCCTCACCTTCACGGCGGTGGGAAAGTACGCCTGGAGCCTATCGGGACGAGATGGAGCCACTCCACCGGGCGAGGCGGCCGAACCCATCAACGTCGATTGCACCGTGAAGCAGGACGTGTGGCGCGCGCGGATCGCCGATGCGCGCGATGGCGTGGCGACCTTCGAGAAGGCGGGAGCCGCGAGCGGCTTCACAGCCGGATGCGCCACTTTGCCGGCACCGGGGGAAGAAAACCCCGCGCGCGGTAAGTGGATGCCCGTCAAAATGGAAACGCGCTCAGGAGGTGGCTTCATGCTCCTCCTGGAAACCACCGTCGCCGGGGTGAAATACGCGGTCTCGGAAACGTACCAGCGGGTGGATTGAGGGGGCATGGGGTGAACGCGCTTCAATCGGGAGGGGGCGGACTCGAGAATCCGCCCAACGCGCCCAACTCGGGCCACCCCACGTCATTGCACTCCGCGCGGATTGAACGAAAAAACTCAGGCCACCAAAGGAAGGAAGCCTAGATGGGCGATCGATTCTTCAAAGCATCCCACTCCCCTCGCCCCAAAGGCGCGGCGCTCGCCATCGCTCTCGGACTCTGCGCTCTCGTTGGTGCGTGCAAAGCGAGAGAGTTTAACGACTCCGCTCAACAAGGCTACATGGGCGAACGAGGCTATCGCGAAGAAAAAGAGGATGTAGCTGCCGTCATCGTGGGCCTGCATCATTTTTGGGTCGAGGACAAGATTTCCAAGGCCATGCAGGAGGAGCACAAAAGACAAGGCATCAGCAAAGTCTCCCCTGGTTACAAGTCCGACAGCAACTGCCTCCTGTGGGTCGACGCGCAAGGCCAAGATGCGAGCATGGAGACCCTCTCCGAAGCTCCTTGGTCGTTGGTGCTCGTCATCAAGGACAAGTGCACGCCTCATAAGAGGAAGCCGTATCTCGCGGAGAGGGATCCGATTCGGGAGACCCAGAACCTCGCGGCGAGGCTATGGGTCGCGGGACCGAAAAAATGCGAGACGCCTTCGCCGGAAAACAGGCTCCTGTACATGTTTACGTCGGAACCCCAGCCCGATACGCCCTGCCCAACGACAAGTCACGCGGCTAAGATGGACATCGATGTTCGACACGGACAAGAAAACACGATCAAGGAACTCTGCGCCAGCCCGTTGGGCAACGACTGCGACCTCTGCCTAGACTTCGATACCGCACGCATCAACAAGATCGCGGACAAGAACGCGCCCGCGGGCAGCCCCGCGAGCATGTGTCCCGAC
The DNA here is from genome assembly GCA_044356935.1 of Silvanigrellaceae bacterium. Lineage (GTDB taxonomy): Bacteria > Bdellovibrionota_B > Oligoflexia > Silvanigrellales > Silvanigrellaceae > JADCJN01. The sequence goes on from JBIKVI010000239.1 coordinate 4,153, forward strand.
GTGAATGGGAAGTAAGAACGGCATGAGGAACACAATGCTTCAGGCGTTCACGAAGAAGGCAATCACCCTGTTGGCGTTCTTCGTGATCGTCGTGGTCTCGGGGTGCTTCAAGAAGTCATCCCAGGCGAAAACCAACGAAGCCCAGAGCTTCCGGTTTCTGACCGAGGACATCGTCAAGCAGGGCTATTACAACAGTTGCTGGGCCATCGGCATTGCCCGCCTCGTGGAATGGGAGTTCGAACGCGCCAATCATGGACGCAAGATTGAGCTCAACGAAGAGCATCTCCTCGCCTACGAGCTCGCCGAATCGTTCTCGCAGTTCTTGAAGAATCCCAAGGGAAGCATTAGCGCCCTTGCGTCGTCCATCATGGAACTCAACAAACAGGGAAAACTTCTCTCGGCGTTCGACGGCTCCGTCATGGCCTATCAGCTAGGTAATGGAACTCTCGGTGGACTAGCCATCCTCGAGAAGTACGGCATCCAGCCGCTCCAGCCTGGGAGCAGACGCCGCATCAACAAGTTAACAAGCGACGAAGTCAAAGCGGGCTCCCTAGCGATCCAAGCCCGCCTCGCAGACGCCTTCCGCAATATCCAGATGTCCGACACCCTTCTAAAACTCGCGAGGGAGGGGAACGACAAAGAGCTTATCGAGTACCTCATCAAGAACGTCATCGAAGGGGATACGAAGGAATCGACTCCACTGTTTCCCAGCGTGTTCCGCGCCGACGCCAGGTTCGATTTTGGAGGTTCGTCGTATACCCCACGTACCTTCCTCAAGGACTATCTCCGCTTCAATGCAGCCGCCTACCAGTTCGAACCCGTGAAGACCGCACATTCTCCTAGTCCGGGGTCGCGCGACTCCGTGGACCGTGCAATCAAAACCATGAGGAACATCATCGACGCGGGATACCAAGTGCCACTTGGCTATCAGGTGGCAAAGGACCACATCAAGCCCGTTCCCGCCGGGTCGAGGGAAGGTCAGCAGGCCATCATTCCCATGCTGGATGTGAAGGAGGACAAGCTCGTTACGCTTTCCGGCGCCCATGTGGTCTTCCTGAAGGGCTACCAGCTCTCTCCCGACGGAAAGACGACATTGTTCGAGGTCGTCAACTCGAACAATCCCGATGACCGCGACGAGTTCGGCTTCCTCGCTTACATCTCCGAGCACTATCTTCGCGCGGTCATCAGGAGCGCGGCCGGGGACCATGGCTTCTCCTACCTCAGGCCGATAAGCGTGAAATCGGAGCTCCTGGAGGCTGGCCAAGCAGTTGGCATCATTCAGGAAGACAACGGTTACAACCTCGTCGAGAACACTGTGACCTACAAGCCGAAGGCATATTTCGCCGTTTCGTGCCATCGCCTCGCGACCACGGCGACTTCGATGGTCGGCGGGTTGTTCGGCAATGGCTACCTTCAAACGCTTCGCTCAACGCCGCCATCGGCTCCCACGTTGCTGCTCCAGAATGCGGGTGCGGGAAAATCGGAGCGATGGCTGTTCTTCGCTGTCAGCAAGAAGTTCAACCCCCCTTCGGGTGCAATCGTGTTTCGTGATCAGTTCGAGATGGAGCTCTGGAAGATGGGGCGGCTTATTATGAACGAGCACTACCGTTCGTTGCCTCTCCCTCGAGGACAGTGCAAAGCGCAGAGATTCGAAGCAGGCGTCAACGGAGGGCGTATCCTCGTTCATTCGGTTTCCTCGTCCCCCGATATTCGTAACACCATGGGCATGGCGGCATGCGAACGCATGGCGATGGTCACCGCGTTCGCGCGGAGCCCTGGCCGTGCCGGAGAATGCAGAAAATTCGGAGGTGAAGAGGATCTCCCTGACGACAACGAGTGCTACCCGCACGCGAGTGTCATCGTCGATCGGAGCGACGCCCGCCAGAATCGAGTCTATCAGACGTGGGTCCCGGCATTCGACAACACCGGACGTTTGCGGATGTCGAACAGGGAGCCGGTGCTTTGGGCGATGTCTTACGACTTCGGCAAGAACGATTCCGCGAGTATTGGAATCTCCCCCTACGCAAGCACCCAACGCATCGCAGACAATTGCTCCGCCTATTGATCGGCTCGGCGGAACGTACGCGTTGAACCAAGGAGAATCGGCATGCACACTAATTATAGACTCGCGTTAGCCTTCAGGGGCGAAGGCGGAATGCGCAGAGTGTTGTGGGGTTTGGCTTGGGGTGTCGCTGTGTGCGGAGGCCTGGCTTCCGCCTCCTGCAAGAGTAGGGACTTTCATGAGTCAGGAACGAAGGGCTTCCAGGTAGGACCTCGAAAGGATGATGGTGCCTCGGCTCCGCCCTCAATCGTGTACATGATTTCCTCGAACATGATGATCACAGGCAATGGCGCTCGAATGACCGAGGGCGAATTTGAGGTCATCACGCAGGACCTGAAAAGCGGGGACGCAGGGCCTGCCCTCGCGGAAGCTGCCAACAGGATCAATATGCGTTCTTTCGATTCGCACATGGCCCTCATGGGTGGGCATACATCGAAAGTGTTCGTGCAGCCTTTCGAGACAGACGATGCCGTTCCAGGGGGCGCGTGGATAGCGAAGACCTTAGAAGACGCGCAAGTGGCGATGATCTACCTCGAGAATCAAATCGCTCGTGACAACGCCACGACACCTCGTAATCCGAGATCGCCAGCCTATAGCTGCAGGGAGGCCGAAGCTCGCGGAATAGATAGGGGAATCCAATTCAGCGCCGTCGCTCCCATCGCAGCAGACGCCCCCGGAAAAGACTTGGCCCTTCGATACTTTTTCCATATC
>JBIKVI010000240.1:0-6898 GCA_044356935.1 Silvanigrellaceae bacterium
TATCGTTGCCCTCGAGTGCCCCGAACGCGATCTCGCGGTTCGCGAGGCGTGCGCTCAAATAGCTTGCCCTCACACGGCGCAGACGGCCGCCGTGGAACGGCTCGCGCTTTGGATGCTCGGTGGCGACTGCCACACGGCCATCGGCGCGCACTGGAGCGCCCCGAGGCTATTGGTGTTCTGCTTCGCGGCCTCTGGCGTGAGCGAACTGGCGTTCGAGGCCGAGGAGCGTCACTTGCGCGAGTTCGAGGAACTCCTCGAGCGCGAACGAGGCTTCTACCACGGGCATTTCGAGGCCCTCAAATCGACGACGTTCGCGCGCTCGCTCTACATCGCCTTGCGCGCGGCCTCCTTCGAAACGCTCATATCATGGCAAACCTGAGAATCATCTGCGTCGTGGCAGGCAGTGCGAGCGAAGCAGAGGAGTCGCCCCCGGGAGCCACTCCCTCCCCCAACGTCTCATCGACTGCCGCGGTTGTTTCGACGGCCATCGAAGTTTTGCCGGTGGCCGCAATCGAACGCGTGCCCGTGGGTTGGCACGACGTCCTCTCGTTTTCGCCCGACGCATTCGTTTTCGCGAGCGCCAATGCCGTCAAGTGTTCGCTCGAAGGAGCCGAGGCGCCCATCCTGCTCGCGCGTTGGCGTGGCGCGGTCTTCGGCGCCGTAGGCGCCTCCACCGCGGCCCACCTGGAAAAAGCATTGCGAAGGGTTTTTGCGGGCAAACCCCCCGAGGTCGTGTGGCCACCCGGCGACGCCACGGGCCTCGAGGCCCTCCTCGCGGCTTTGCCCCAAAAGTTAGTGCGGGTCGTCGCGTTCGGCGCCACGGGGGGCAAGGCTGAAAGTATCCACGTCCCGGGCCGCGAGCTGCTGGCCGCTCCGTGTTACGCCATTGTTCCTTCCGACGAAGCGAGCGCACGGATCGCGAGCGCGTTGAATCGGTGGCGAGCCGACTCCAACCCCGAAGATTGCGTGGAGTTCGAAGTGGGGGCCGCCAGCGTGGCCGACGCCCTGTGCGACGCACTCGAGACGTTGGGCATCCTCGCCCCACCGCCCCCCCCTCCCCCGTGGCTGAAATTCTTGCCCAGGCACGCGAGCGCCCACGCCAGGCTGCGCGAGCGGGTCGTGGTTCCGTGTTCCGATCCGCGAGCGTCAAGTTGCCTGCCGGGCATGTCGACGTAACGGCTGCCATTTCCGGCGCGGCGTGCCATCATCGGCGCATGGTCGCATTCCGTTCACGCGCCGCACTCTGCGGGCTCCCGGCTTTCCTCGCTGGCGCCACCGGATTCGTCGCGTTCATTCTCATCGCCCCCCATGCCTTTGCGCAGTCGCGCAAGGCAGACCCCGTCGTGGCCGCGCAGCAAGCCTTGGCGCGTCTCGACTACGCGGCCGCCTCCCGTTTCGCGCTCGAGGCCCTGCGCGCCGACCCCCGGAACCAGGAGGCGAGGCGCATCGCGGCGCGCTCGGCCAAGGAGATGCAGCGGCCCGCCGACTGCCTTCGACTCATGCAGCCCATGACGCCGGCGCGGGCCACCACCGACGACGTAACACTCGTGGGCGAGTGCGCCTCCGCGTCGCAGTTCTCGCCGTGGTCACTCTCGTTCCTCAACCAGTCCACCTCCGTCCCCGCGCATATGGACGTCGCCAACTTCTGGCTTGGGCGCTATTACTACCGGCGCGGCGACTACGCCCGGGCCGAAGGGTTCCTCGCGAAGGTAACGGTGCTGCCCGCGCGCCTTGAAAAAGAGCGACTCTTCATGCTCGAGCGGACGCGGGAGGTTCTCAAGGCGCAAAGCGCGCCTCCCTCCGTGCCGGAGCCTGCGAACGAAACCTCAACGGGAGACGCGAATCCTTCTCCCGACAGGAACGTGGGAGGCTCGCTTCCCCCTCGCCCCACGGCGCGCAAAGAGGATCGCGACAAGGAAACCGCGGGTCCCACGCGTCTGTCCGCCGCGTCGCGCACGGGCTTGCGCAAGAACGCGGCGGGTGGTCTTTTCTTCGAGCCGGGGTTGCGGGCTGCTGCGGGAGTGGGCCTTCGCAAAGGCGAGGAAACGCGCATCGATTCGCGCAGCCAGTTGCCCTACGACACAGCCACCCGTTCCGCCGAACCGGCTAGCGCCGTCAATCGAATTGAAACTTCGGACATCAATCAGGTCGACCCCTTCGTCGATGTGGGTGCGAGTTTCCAACTCGGTGGTGCCACGACCCTCTCAGCCGGAGGCGGACAGACGCGATTGGGTGTAGAAGCCCGAGCCGCGGCGACTCACTCCGCGCGCGAGCTCCCGGTGTACGCGGCTCCGGGCGATTCGCTCCCGCCCTCTTTTTCGGTGCGCACGCCCCACAAGGGATGGGCCCTAGCCCTGGCGCCATTCTTGGACATCGCCGCCAACAGGAACTTCTCCGGTGGCGCGCGCGGCGGCGCCACGCTCTCCGGACCCGCGTTCAAAGGAACGCTCGGCCGTTACGAAGGGGGAGGATTCGGCCGCGTCGAGTTCGACCAGTACGAAATCAGAGCCGGGGGAACCCTCGCGTGGCTCACGGGCGGAAATGGCGCCCTCGGAGCGCGCCAAGCCATTTTCGACCTCGACATTCGTTTGGGGCGCCTCGGTCCTGTGGGGTTCGGCGCGCCCGACGGCCACCCCCTCTTCCGCTTCACGCAGTCGACGCCTACGGGGTCTTCGTCCGTGGTCTTGTACACGGAAATGGAAGGCCGCTTCATGGAATTCAATCTCGCGCCCCGCTTGTTCCTAGGAGAGGCCGCGGCCATCACGCTCTGGTACCGTTTCGTTTCGGCGTCCAAACGCAGTTACGTTTCTCCTACCCTCGCGAGGACCAGCGAGACCGAGCTCGAGAAAGCGGGCACGTGGGCGGCCATTCGACCCAACGCCGAGTTCTCCAGCGCCTCCAACGACCTCACGCTCGAAGGGGAGTGGTTCATCGCGCGGGCCCTTTCCGTCGCCGGAGGCGCGCTTGTCCGCAAGGCGACCGCGCGGTACAATGAAGCGATCATCGACTCGTACAACTACGCCGACCTTCTCGATCGCGGCGGCGAGTCTTGGACGCGTTACTTCCTTGAGGTGCGTTCCTCCTTCTGAGGGGTCCTCCCGCCCGAGCCGGGAAGCGGAGTCCTGGCCGGGGGCGCAACGACCCCGCCCGAACGGAGAACCATGAAGCCCTCCGACATCCTCTGGGTGCAAGGCCTCGCCCAGACCTGCCTTGGTCGCGCACCGCAAAAGGCGTTGCCCATGCAGGTGGTCACCCAGCACATGAACGTGTTCCTCGACGAACTCTGCGCGTTCATCACCGAGGCGGCGGCGTACTTCAATGAGCTCGTGCGCGACGAGCGCCCGGACTGCGTGAGCAACGTGTTTCGCCTGGGCGCGCCCCGGCCCGGCCTCATGCTCCTGCGCGGAAAGGAGAAGCTGGTCGTCGCGGCCGAGGGCAGCCGCGTGCGGTGCCGGGTCGTCCAGGTTCATGCCTACAATGAACGCGTGGTGGCGGCGCTCGAATTCGAAGCCATGCTGACGCGCGAGAACGACGTCGTTTGGGTGAGCCTAGCCGACAACCAACGCGTGACTCCGGAACTCGTGGCCAAGCTTTACCTCGGCCGATTCTTCGCGCTCGGTTGCGCGGCTTTTGCACCACCCGTGAAGTCGGCCGCAGCCCCCGAGGCCAGCGCCGAGTAGTCCCCACCCCTGGGATGTGGGAACTAAACATACTGACCAGCCAATTGGGCGGGTGAGTCTTTTTTTCTCAAGTGGCCTGAAACGCGGACCTTCGGTGCGCATTCCTCTTGTCGTGCAGGTCACACTTGAATCTCCCGCTTGAGTTGCTATTTTCCAAACGCGTGCGAATTCTTGGAAAAAATGTGAAAAGAGAGGCGGGAATGCTTGAAAAGTCCTCAGAAGGTAGCACTTTGAAGGCGGAAACGACCGCGAGCAGGCCGTCAAAGTCCGAAGGGGCCAAAACCGGCAAATCCGCCAAGGCCGGAGGTGACGTCGTCACCGCCATTGCGAAGGTCAAGCTTTCCCGCGAGGAAGTCATCGCGGACTATCGGGTGGCTTACCTTTCGAGGCAGGCCTCGCTCATCGGCCGCAAGGAAGTGCTCACCGGAAAGGCCAAGTTCGGCATCTTCGGCGACGGCAAGGAGATTCCCCAACTCGCCTTGGCGCGCGCATTCAAGGAAGGCGACGTCCGTTCTGGCTATTACCGCGACCAAACCTTCATGTTCGCCGCGGGCCTCCTGTCGGTAGAGCAATTCTTCGCACAGCTCTATGCCGACACCGACGTCGATCGCGAGCCGGCCTCCGCGGGACGCGGTATGAACTGCCATTTCGGCACCCGCATGCTCGATGAAAATGGCGCCTGGCGCTCGCAGATCGACGTCAAGAACTCCTCCTCCGACATCTCGCCCACGGGCGGCCAAATGGCGCGGCTCCTGGGCCTCGCTTACGCGAGCAAGCTCTACCGGAACGAGCCGGCCCTGTCCGCCCACGGAGGTCCTTTCTCGCGCGGCGGGAACGAAGTCGCCTTCGGAACCATCGGCGACGCGAGCACTTCGGAAGGCATCTTCTGGGAAACGCTCAACGCGGCGGGCGTGCTTCAGGTCCCCCTCGTCATGAGCGTGTGGGACGACGGCTACGGCATCTCCGTCCCGCGCGAGCACCAGACCTGCAAGGGCTCCATTTCAGAGGCCCTCAAGGGCTTCCAGCGCGAGGGAGCGGGCAAGTCTGGGTTCGAAATCCATACCGTCAAGGGCTGGGACTATCTCGCCTGCGTCGACACCTACGCGTTGGCCGTGGGGCGGACGCGCGAGGAGCACGTACCGGCGCTCGTGCACGTCCAAGAGCTCACCCAGCCACAGGGCCACTCCACCAGCGGCTCGCACGAACGTTACAAATCCAAGGAACGGCTCGCGTGGGAGGAGGACCACTGCTGCCTGCGCCGCATGAAGGCGTGGATGGTCTCCCAAGGCTTCGCCACGTTGGACGACTTCGAGAGCTGGGAAGCCGAAGACCGCAAAGCCGTCGAGACGGCCCGTTCTCGGGCCTGGGAAGCCTACAACGCTCCTCTCAAGTCCGAGCGCGAGGAAGCATTGGCCGCCCTCTCGGCAGTCACGTCGGGAGCCGCGGCCGCCGGCCGCGAAGCGCTCGCAACCCGCCTAGGCCAGCTTTCCCAAGAGGTCCGTTCGGCCATCACCCTCAACCGGAAGTCCGTAGCCACCGCGCTCACGCGCGCTGTGTTCGCGCTCCGCGGCGAGACCTTCCCTGAGGCCCAGCAGCTGCGCGCCTTCGAATCGAGTTACCTCGAAACGAACCGCCGTCGTTACAACTCGCACCTCCACAGCGAGTCGAGCGAGTCGCCGCTCCTCGTGGAGGAGGTGAAGCCCGTTTACTCCGACGCCTCGGAAGTGGTTGACGGTCGCGTCGTCCTTTTGCGCTGTTTCGACAAGCTCTTCGAACGCGATCCACGGGTTTTCGCGCTGGGCGAAGACGTGGGCAAACTCGGCGACGTGAACCTGGTGTTCGAAGGCCTCAGCGCGAAGTTCGGCGACCTGCGCGTCACCGACACGGGCATCCGCGAGGCCACCATCCTCGGACAGGGGCTCGGCGCCGCCATGAGGGGCTTGCGCCCGCTCGTCGACATCCAATACCTCGACTACCTGCTCTATGCCCTGCAAATCATGAGCGACGACCTTGCCACCCTGCACTACCGCACGCGCGGAGGTCAGAAGGCCCCCGTAATTGTGCGCACCAAAGGGCACCGCCTCGAGGGCATTTGGCACACGGGCTCACCCATCGGGATGATCCTGAACGCCTTGCGTGGCATGTACGTTTGCGTTCCGCGCAACTGCGTGCAGGCGGCCGGGCTCTACAACACGCTCACGCGCGGCGACAACCCCGCGCTCGTCATCGAGGTCCTCAACGGCTACCGACTCAAGGAACGCGTGCCCGACAACGTCGGTGAGTTCCGTGTTCCCTTGGGCGTTCCCGAGGTCCTCCGGGAGGGCGGTCACATCACGATCGTCACGTACGGGGCATGCGTGCGCGTGGCGCAGGAAGCCGCCGAGCAACTCGCCGCGCTCGACATCTCCGCCGAAATCGTCGACGTCCAAACCCTCCTTCCGTTCGACCTCACTGGCGTCATTGGTGCTTCAATCCGCAAAACCAACGCAGTGCTGTTCCTCGACGAGGACGTCCCCGGCGGGGCGTCGGCCTACATGATGCAGCAGGTCCTCGACAACCAGGACGTGTGGGATCACCTCGACGCGCCCCCGCGCTGCCTGGCGGCCGTTCCCAACCGTTCGCCGTATGCCACCGACGGTGACTACTTCTCCAAGCCCAACGCCGAGGACGTCGTGACGGCTGCCTACGAAATCTGCCGCGTGCGTAACGCGCGCGCCTTTCCGGGGATGCGTTAACGGAACGCGGCGAGGACGCCTTGAACAGTGACCACGTTGGCACGCGCCATGGCCACATCCTCCGCGAAGTCGTCTGACGAACTCCCTCTCCTCACGCACAAGGGGGCGAGGGAAGCGGCGGTGGACACCCATTGGCGCGGATCCGCGTGTTTCTTGGTGTTCGTGCCCGAACTCACTCCCGGTTCTTCCGCCTGTTGTGCTTGTCCCGAAGCTCCTCCCTCGCCGCGAGCGAGCAAGGGAGAGAAGGGAACGAGACCCTCGTCAAGGAGGTATGACAACGCAACAAGGTACGCCTCGAGCTCTCCGAGTTTGCCGCACGCCCTGCCGAGGGCGGCGGACGAGGGAGTCTTCTCCAACGCCGCCAAGTCCGTGAGGGCGGAGTCTGAGGCCGACCGAGCGCGCTTTACGAGTTCACGGCCGGAGACTGAGGATACGTCCGCACGGGGCGCCCCATCCGACTGCACAAGCGGTTGCGACTGCGGC
>JBIKVI010000031.1:0-22718 GCA_044356935.1 Silvanigrellaceae bacterium
TGGGTGGGCATTCCGCGCTATCCTTAGCCATCGGGCACTCCTTGTTCCTTGGAGTTGATTTTTTTGGAACAAGGAACGTAACGCAGGGAGTGCCCTCTCCCCAATTGCTCGTTACGCCATCAAGAACGCATCATCAGACTGTTACGCTGATACGTAGTTTGGTCGGCCTCGTGACACAGGCCGCTCGTGGCTTGCCGCTGCGCGGCACGCCCGACCTCATGTCGCCAACGCCTGCGCGGCGGCCTCCGCGTCGAACGCCGCCGCGCAGGCGTTGGCGTTGGAGAGCGCGAGCAGCTCCGGCCCCCAACCGAACACGCGGCGCAAGGCGACGAACTCCAACGTGAGCGTGTTGCCGAACAAGAGGGGATCGTCGCTGCCCACCGAGAATCCGCGCCCGCGTTCCACCATCCGCGCCACGGGATGGGTGGAGAGCGGACCCGCATGGGAGCCCGTCAGGAGGTTGGAGAGCGGGCATGCCGTGACGTGGCCAGGAAAAAGGTAACCCGCCGCAGCTCCCTGGATCCCATGCCCCACGCGATCGGGGCGGAGCGCCTCGCAGTTGGCGCGGTGAGTTTGGGCTGCCGCGTTCTCTCCGGAGTGGATGTCGACGCCAAGATTCAAGCCCCGCGCGCCCTTGAGGAATCGACCGATGACCTCCTCACGCCCGGATTGTTCCGGTCCACCGAGACCGACGCCCACGAAGAATCTCCCTCCACGGGGATCGCGCGATTCGGCAGAGTCCACAACCCTGGCGAGGGCGCCAATGACCCGATCGTATTCCTCGGGAGTCGCAATCCACAGCGCGTCCACGAGGAAACGCACCCATGTTCGCGGGTGGACTTCGGCCGCGCGCCGCGCACCGCGCGCATAGGCGCGTAGGATATCGTCGATGGCGAAGGGAATGGCGCCCACGGGAAATCGCTCACGGATGTAACTAAAATCCGAAGGCGAGACGTGGGCCTCGGTGTAGGCGATACCTTGCGCGGCCTGCGCGCCCACGAAAGCCACGACGAGATCCTCGAACACCTCGAGGTCGCGCACGAGCTTGGTATTGTCCATCCATGCGCCGATGAACTCGCCCAGCGAGGCGAAAGGGGCGCGTCGGGAAGGCAGCGTTTCGGGGGAGTAGAGGCCGTGCCTAGCATTGAGGGTGGCGTAGAAAGACTCTGGCACCCCCGCTTCGAGATGAACGTGGAGTTCGGCCTTTGGTGCGGCTTCCACCGCTCTTGCGAAGGCTTCCTCGGCGTCGTCGCGCGGGCCGGGTCCAAGCACGTCGTGCCAGCGCTCCGGGAGACCTGCAGGGTGGCCCCACATCGGAAAGACGTCGTTCCAGGAAGCGGACTTGCCGGTCATGCATTACCTCAAAAGTTCGCGAAGCGCCGGCTTTCCTAAAAGTCCTCTTCGTCGTCGAGGAATTTGGGCGGGGGCGGGGGCGGTCCGTCGTCGTGTGCGGCGGGTCTCTCTTGTTTAGGCGCGACGGACGAGGAGTCAACCGGAGCCGCCACGGCGGCTTCCAAGGTCGCCTTCCCCGCAGGGGTGTCTTTGCGAGGCACGACTTTCACCGCGAACGGCGAGACTCGCTTCTGGTCGTCCCGCACGCGAATTCCGGAAGCGACGTTGGACTTCACGGCGAGTGCAGCACTCCCGTCGTCCATGCCTGGCAACAACGAAACATCCCCCATCGACTCCATGGTTTCGAAAACGGCGGCGTCTTCGGGAGCCAGGGGAATGGTGGATGCGCGCGTATCACCCCCGAGTTCGGCGATGGGAACACCGGCTTCGACTTTCTCTCGCACCTTGGCCACGAGCTCCTCCGGGAACTCCGCCAGAGCCTTTTGGGCCTTCTCGTGCTCGGCGTCATAACGGAGCGCTTGCACGAACGCTCCGGCCGCCTGCGCGGGCTTGTTCCACTTCCGGTACGCGAGGCCGAGGTTGAACGTGACCTTGGCGCGCAGCGGATCAGCGCGCAGTGCCCCGCGCGCGGCCTCGTAGAGCCGACCGGCCTTCTCGAACTCTCCACTGCGCACGGCGAGGATGGCGGTGTTGTTGAAGAACCCTCCTATCTCTTCCTCGCTGGCCGCGTCGCGGAAGAGTTCCAACGCCGCGTTGACGTCGCCCTCGGTAAGTTCCACCAAGCCAAGACCCTTTTTGGCGTCCTTGGAGCCATCGTCGACTTCCAAGGCTTGACCGTAATAGGCGCGAGCGGTGTCGTTGTCGCCCGAGGTGCGGAAAACATCCCCGAAGAGCACGAGTCGCTCGAGATTCTTGGGACTCACCAAATCGGCCTGCTCGAGCTTGCGCAGGGCCTCGCCGCGCTTGCCCTCATGCATATCGAGACGCGCGGTGAGGTTGACCACGCGCAGATTGTCCGGGAACTTTTCGGCGGCCTTGGCCGACACCTGCCTCGCTTTGTTCCAGTTCCCGCGCCGGATGCAGAGGTTTGCGAACTCCACCAACGACCGCGGATGTTCCGGATAGAGGTGGTAGAAGTCCTCCACGATGCGATCGACTTCGCCGAAAGCCTCCTTCTCTGCGGCCAACTCCAAGCGCACGAGGTGCGAGCGCAATGACGAGGGCTTCGACAGTTCGGCGAGGACGCTCTCCACCGCGGGGGCAAGGGTTTCACCAAGAGCCCGTTCTTGGAGGCTCTTGGCGACGCCGTACTCTGTGCCGATGGACAGGAGCTGCGTCGAGAGCTCCTTGGCGAACAGGATGATAGGAACGTTCCGGCAGCCACTGATCTTGCGCAGGCGCTGGAGGAACCCGCACGCATCCTGGGCCCCGCAAAGTGACCAGTCGAAAACCACGAAGTCTGGGCGCCTGTTTGCGAAATGGGACAGCGCTTCCGCGGCTGTTTCTTTGTAGGTCACTTCGGAACCAGAGCCCAGCGCGGCGAGCCCCCGGGCGATGACTTGGGTCAGCCCGGAGGCTCTCGTAATAACGGCGGCCTGTCTCATGGTCGTATCCATCCTCCGGACGCCCTGAACGGACGCGAACGCTTCCCAAGGAATATAGAGAATCCGGGGGCTTCCCGACACGTCGAAAAAATGACCTCGCAGCGGCGCGTCCGTCACTCATCTCCCCGCTTCCCGTGCCGATCCCGGTTCTTGAGAGGAAAGGGGGGCGAAGGGTGAAAGCTTGCGAAACACGAAGAACAGCGTTTGTAGCGCATGCCTATACCGGCGTGCACCTCGGCGCGTGTGCCGGTCTCGCGGGTCTTGCCAGTCTTGCCGTTTTTGCCGGGCTCGCATCGCCGGTGGTGGCAAGGGCCCAGAGCACTTCCGTTAGCCCTTTCGCCGACACGACGGGGCAGTTCCTTTCTCCTCCGGGTGGGCTCCCGCGCGATTGGGCCGGTGTCCGGTCGCTGGGCATGGGCGATGCCTTCACCACGGTGGGCAACGACGAGCTTGCAGCGTTCACAAATCCCGCCGGATTGGCGCGTAGTCGAAATCCACGCTCGAAGGCCGGACTCCATGACTTTTCATTCCCTGGGCTCGTCGTGGGCGGCAACTCCACAGGCGCGAAGGAGTTAGCCAAGGGTGGCAAACCGGCTCTCTGGCCCCGCAAGCTTGCGGAGGCATCGCAGGCCGCTCCTGGAGATCTCACCTACGGCGAGACACAGGCTTACCCGTATGCCATATTTGGAGGCAGAGGATCGCCGACCTTTTTGTTCGGTCTGCCTGCACGCTCGCAGCTCCTTTTTCAGGCCTCCCCAACCTCTGCCTCCCCTGGAGCGCGCTCGCGCACCCTCCTGTTTTCTGAAACCACCATGTCCGCTGCTCTAGGAATCGCCGACACCTCCCGTGGCGGGTCTTTCGCCTACGGACTCATGCTGCGTCCTGACATGCGCTACTCCATGCTCTCCACCGACGCCGACACGGCCACGCTTACCGCCGCGAGTCTACGCGATGGAGTCAAAGCCGGAGCGGTCCGCACGAGGGCAGTCGCGCTCGATGCCGGCGTGCTTTTCACCGCTGCGGACTTCTGGTTCCCCACGCTCGGCGTCGCTGTGCGAAATGCGCCTACGGGGTGCGCCAAGGACTACGTCAATCCGGCAAACGGAAAGACCGTGGAGATGTGCGGCACGCGGCGCACGCCCACGGGTGGACAGGACCCGGTCGACGCCACGACGGGCGAAGAAATCGCCATCCCCACGACTCGCGTCGACCCCACCGAGCTCCGCGTGGGCTTCTCCATCACGCCCCGAGGACGGGTGGACGGCACCAAGATCAATCTCCGTCTGGCCGTAGACGTCTTTCCCATTCCTGTCACCACGGGCGGCAAACGCTACGGCGTCGACGACGTTCCGCTCAACGAGATGATTCACGCGGGCACAGAACTTTTCTTCGGCAACGCACTCACCGACCGCGGCCTATCGCTTCGGGCGGGCATGAACGACTCGCGTCCCACGTATGGGGCGACGGTGGACTTCTTAGGCGTGCGCCTCGACGCCGCCCACTATTCTGTGCGCGTTGGCCTGCGCGATCGCAAGCGCTACGACGACCGCTACTTGATTGGCCTGAGCGCGGGCTGGTAAGCTCCGGCGTTTTCGAGCGCCCATCCGAGCTTCGAGGCCCCCTATGCCACATCGTCCTTATCGAGCGCCCCGGGCCGCGGCGCTTCCCGCCTTGGCTTTCCTCTGCGCCGCAATCGCCCTTCCCTTGGGAGGTTGCCTGACCCGCGGTGACGCGCCTGCGAGCCCCTCCGTCCCGTCTCCCATCGAGGTTTTCCCGAGCGAGGTGCTCACCACACCGGTGCAACCCGACGAAAAAATCATCGCCCAGGAACTGCGCGCTATCGAAGCCGCGTTCGCGCGGCGCTCGTGCGCACTGGTACGCGAGCACGAGAAGCGCCTCGCCCCCTTGCGCGAAGGGCGCCTGAGCTTGCCGCTCTCCGCGCTCGCGGCGCTCGCGACGTGCGAAGCACAAGCCCAGCCGCAGGCCCGCGACAAACAGGAACGCGCCGTGGCCCTGCTCACGGAGGCACAGAAGAACCTCGTGCCCGCCTTCAATTTCCTCTTCCTCGAGGAGCTCAAGGCCGAGCGTCTCGAGGCGCTCGGCGACTCCCGCAGGACGCTGGAGGCGCGCCGCCGCATGCGGGAATACGTCGCCTCGCTCGACGCTCTTTTGGTGAAGGTCGATGGCGAGATCCTGCGTCTCTCTGGTGGTGCCGAGCAGCTCTCCGCAGCGCAAAAAACGCGCCACGCCGAGGCGCTCAAGCTCTGGCCAAACGACGACAGACTCTTCGACGCGCTCAAAATCGTCGACGACCTCCTCGGGGAGGTCGTCAATTCCGAAGCGCGCGCGCTGCTGCTCGAAACACGCTCGCGCATCCTGTCCCGCATCGAGGACGATTTCGCTCACGACGCCACGCTGGTGGAAACGCGTCTCCGGGAAGGCCGTGAACCCGAGGCCCGTGAGGCTGCCTCTCTCATGCGCCAGCGCTTTCCCCGGGAGAACTACACGCGTCGCATCGATGCCATCTTGGGGGTCCCTCCATCGCCTGGGAGCGCTCCCCTTGGAAACGGGCTAGGGACCGACACCGTAGCTCCTGGAGGAGTCCTCCTCCCCGGCGCGGGTGCAGCTCCCACGGACGCGACGTCCGCTAGCGCGGGAGGCACGTTTGGCGACCCATCGGACAACGGCACAGCCGGCGCGGCTGTCTTGACGTCGGACGGGGCTTTCGACGCAGCGCGCAAGTCCCTCGATGCAGGGCGTCCCACCGAGGCTCTCGCCACCCTCAGCTCGCTCCCCGAAAGCGGTCAAACCGACAAAACCCGCCGCCTGCGCCGTGAGGCTGTCGACATGCACGTTCGCGACACGCGAACCCAAGTCCGCAATCTCTACAACCGGGCCGGGGCCACGGTCGACGCCGCCCAGAAAGCCGATATTCTTCGCGAGTGCAAGAAGCTCCTCGAGGAACTTCTCACGAAGTATCCCGACTCCCCGGGACGCTCCGGCATCGAGCGCAATCTGCGCACCATAAATCAGGATCTCGAGGTTATCGCGAAATGAACGCTCTCACTCGCGCGCAGGCCGCAAAACGCTTGTCCTCGCCAGCGGCGGCCGCCCTCGCCGATTGCCGGGATCGCATCCTCTCGTGGCTCGACGCACCCGCCATCCACGACGACGAACGCCGAGAAATCCTAGAGCTCGTGGCCTCCGAGAACACCGCAGCCACTTCGGAACTCCGCGATCGCTTCTACAGGGAGCTGGAGTTTGGCACCGGCGGCCTGCGCGGCCTCACCGGCGCGGGTAACAACCGCATGAATCCCCACGTGGTGCGCCGCGCCACTCAAGGACTCGCCAACTACATTTTGAAGGCGGGCGGTGAGCCCGCGGCGCGGCGCGGCGTGGCCATCGCCTACGACTCGCGCCTGCGCTCTGGTGAGTTCGCGCTCGACGCGGCGCGCGTGCTGGCGGCAAACGGCATCCGGAGTTACGTCTTCGACTCCGTGCAGACCACTCCCTGCCTGAGCTTCGCCGTGCGCAAACTCGGATGCATTTCGGGTCTTTGCTTCACGGCGAGCCACAACCCGCCCCAGTACCACGGACTCAAGGTTTACTGGGAAGACGGCGCCCAAATCATTCCCCCCCAGGATTCCGGCATCCTGCTAGAGGTCTTCAAGCTCTCGGGTTGGGACTCCGCCCGCTTGCTTTCTGAGGAGGACGCGCGCGCGCGTGGGCTGCTCAACCCTGTGCCTCCTACCGTGGTCGACGCCTACTTCCATGCCCTCGACGGCCTTCGCATCCACGATGCCTCCACGGCCACGCGCGACGTTCGCATCGCCTACACGCCGCTCCACGGCACCGGCGCGGAACCGACACGACGCGCCTTGGCACGCTGGGGCTTCAACGATCTCCATATCGTTCCTGAACAGGAGGCTCCCGACGGACGCTTTCCCACCGTGAAAAAACCCAATCCGGAGGAGTTCGAGGCGCTCGCTATGGTGTTGGAGCTGGGGGAAAAGGTAGGAGCCGATTGCGCCATGGCCAACGACCCCGACTCCGATCGCCTCGCGCTCGTCGTGCGGGACGCGGCCGCTGCCCGCGGGCCCTTCCAATCCCAGTCGCGTGGCGACCTCGTTTTCCTCAACGGGAACCAGACGGGAGCGCTCCTCATCGACCATGTCTTGGGAAGCCTTCGGGCGCGCGGCCGTCTCCGGCCCGAACACAAGGTCGTCAAGACTATCGTAACAAGCGAGCTCCATCGACACGTCTGCGACGCCTACGGAGTGGGCATTTTCGATACCCTCACCGGCTTCAAGTGGATCGCGGGTCTCGTTCGTTCCTGGGAGGAAAAGGGCCTCGCGGATCACCGCTTCATCTTCGGCACGGAAGAGAGCTTCGGCTTCATGCCGGGCGACTACGTGCGCGACAAGGATGGCATCGGAGCCCTTTGCCAAGCAGTTGAAATGGTCGCGGCGCTCAAAACCCAGGGCAAGACGTGCGTCGATCGGCTTCTCGAGCTGTTCAGCGCGCACGGTGCTTGGCAGGAGGACCTCATCAACATCGACCTCGTGGGCGAAGAAGGCGCGCGTCGCATTGGACGCATCATGGAATCCTTCCGCTCGCATCCTCCGGTCGCGTTGGCGGCATCCCCCGTGGCGCGCATCCGTGACTACAAACGCGGTCAGGTCATGTGTGCTAGCACGGCTCTGGAGGCTGCCGGCGCTACGAGGCCGGCCTCCTCTTCCAACGTCCACGACGCGAACAGGTTCGTCCTCGACCCATCGGAAACCATTGCCTTGCCGGTTTCCGATGTCCTTCAGTTCCAGCTTGCCGATGGCGGTCGCATTTCCATGCGTCCTTCGGGCACGGAACCTAAACTCAAGTTCTATGTGTCCGTTCGCACGGAGTGCCAGGGAGCCCTCACCTCCCCCATCGCCGCGTTCGACGAATCCTGTCGACGCATCGCTGCGCTGCGCGAGGAGCTCACAGGGCTCATTAGCGCCA
The DNA here is from genome assembly GCA_044356935.1 of Silvanigrellaceae bacterium. Taxonomy (GTDB): domain Bacteria; phylum Bdellovibrionota_B; class Oligoflexia; order Silvanigrellales; family Silvanigrellaceae; genus JADCJN01. The sequence goes on from JBIKVI010000031.1 coordinate 7,956, forward strand.
TCCCCTGACGACGTATTCGAATGAAAAATCCGGGATTTTCTCATTCTCCGTCTTTGCACACACCGCAAGGAGTGCAGCCCATGTCCGATGATTTCTCTGCGCAGCTCGCCTCGGCATTCACTCCTCCTGCGCGTTCCTTGGAAGGACGCACGGCGCTGGTCACGGGCGCGAGCGCGGGCATCGGTGCGGCCATAGCGGTGCAACTTCTCGCGGAGGGCGCTCATGTGCGCGCGGTGGCGCGCCGGGCCGACCGCCTCGCACTCCTCGCGGAATTCGCGAAGGCGCAGGGCCTCCCTGGCTCGCTGGAAGTGAGGGCAGGCGACGTCACCTCCCCCGACTTCCGTGAAGCGCTCGCGGATGCCGGCTGGACCGACTCCCGGATCTTCGTGTGCAACGCAGGCCTGGCGCGTGGCCTCGACCCCGTTTCCACGGCGCGGCTCGAGGACTGGCGGGAAATGATCGCGACCAACGTCACTGCTGCCTTCGAGCTCACCCACCACGTCGTCCGCGCCATGCGCGCGCGCGGAGGCGGACATGTCGTTGCTCTCGGCAGCATCGCCGGGCATTGGGCATACGAGAACGGGAGCGTCTATTGCGCAACGAAACATGCCGTGCGGGCCTTCTTCCAGGCTCTGCGCCAGGAGACGTGCGGCGAGAACCTCCGAGTGACATGCGTTTCTCCCGGCATGGTCCACACCGAGTTCAGCGCTGTGCGCTTCCGGGGCGACGCCGAGCGCGCCGATGCCGTGTATGCCGGCGCGGAGGCGCTCTCTCCGGCCGACGTCGCCTCACACGTCATTTTCGCCCTCAAGCAGCCCTCACACGTCAACGTCGATGAAATCGTCTGCATGCCCGTTCGCCAGGGTTCACCCTTCAAGCTCGTGCGCGAAGCGTCGCGTTAACTTCTCGTTACTTCTCGTTACTTCTCCGCGGTGGCCGGAGCGGCCCCCACGTCGGGAAGAACCGCATGACGGAACACAAGCAGCGCGGACCGAATCTTCTCACCTCGTTCCCCTGTCGCGAACTCCCCCTGGCGCGCAACGCCTTTGTTGAACTCCGAGAGGTCCAGAATGTCGCCCGCCAAACGGGAATCGGGAACCTCTCGCTCATCGACATCGAACACACGTGCGATTTCGTCCTCAGAAAGCGAACTGAGCGTCATGGGGAGAGCGCCGAGCCGCAGAGCGTTGCGTCCGAAAAAGAAGAGCGGAAAATCCGTTTCCTTACGGCTACCTGGTCCGCCATCACCACCGGGATCGCGCACGACGAAATAGCCGCGCAACGTCGAAAGCGACATGGCATCTCGCTCCCGCTCTTCGCGCTGGCGCTCCCGTTCGCGCTCCCGCTCGCGTTCCCGAGCGCGCGCCAGGGCGGCCTGCCGCGCGAGGCTCTGAGCCGATGGCGTGGGCGCCACCGCGGCGCCAGGTACCTGCTCGGTAGCCTCGGGATTTACCGTCTGGCCGCCATCGCTCCCCGCTTCCACAGCGGGAGCCTGGAACCAAGAGATGCGCACGAGGGAGCCCGGGAGCGAGCAGGGAAACACGCGGAAGTGCTCACCGCCTCGAGATCCGGGGAACTCGACCACCGGATGGCTGCTCTCGAAGCCGAAGACATCATCGGTCGTCTTCCACGACAAAGGCGCGCAACCGGTTTCACCCGCGCGCAGGAAGACGACGTAACGCTTGAGCGACGGAATCGGCCCCGAGTGCGAGCGCCCAGCGGCCATGCCGGCGGCGCTTCCAGGAGCGTCCCAAGCAAGACCGGGGAATGGCGCAATGCTGTCGACGACGTTGCGCCCGAGCGGGATCCCCACGGACGTGAGCATGGTCGCAACCAGATCGTCGACTCCCGAAGCGTCGACGGGCTTCTCAGTGGGAATGAGCCCAGGAATCGCCAAAGCAGTCGACAATCGAGTTTCCTTACCAGGCGTCCTTTCGTGGGGCATCAAGAGGCCCACGACAGTGCGGTGAGTCAAGCGTCGCGCCTTGAGCGTCGAGAGGATCTGGCCCACCGCGCGATCGATGAGCACGAGCCTCGCCAGGCGCTCGGCCTCGGCGCTCGACGCGAGCCCAAGGAACTTGCGCGACTTGAGGACCTGGAAAAGGTCCTTCATAGACGCGCGGGTCTGACCCAGGCTCGCGTCGAGATGCATGTGGAGGAAGAAACGCGTCTGACCGTTTTCCTTCGACCAGCGTTGGAGGAAATCGACCGCCGCAGGCAGGTAGAGGCCCTGCACATCGGGCAGGAAGATCTCATTGGCGCGCCAATCGGGGAAGTTCTCCTGCGCTCGGCCAATTTCTCCAAGGTACGCGCCGATTTTCTGGAAATCGCCGTCCGTCAGCGGCGGGGCCAGGGGTGTGGTGTTCGTCTGGAAGATGGCGTCGAGACCCGTGGCCGGCTGGTTCTGATCGTCGAGTTCTTTGTTGCGTTGCGCGAAAGGCCAATCGGCCGCGCCGAGCCACCGACGCTCGAGCGCGGGCACTTCGCGCCCTGCGGCAACCTCTTCCGGCAGCCCCAGGAACGGCGCGGGCGCCACCGCCACCACTTTGTACCCGAAGTTCCGGAGGCGGGCGTAGAGATTGAAGTTCTGCGCGCCACCGAGATGCTTTTGCAGGAGGATGCCGTTCTCTGTCGCTACGCTCTCGGTTCCCGAGGAGAGCACGGTCCGGTGGAAAATCGCCACTGGACCGTCCTGGGGAACGGAATTCGACTTGCTTCGCGCGCTGGTGGCCAGTAGCCCCGAAATGTTGGGAGCGATGGCTCGGAAGGCCCCCTTGGAGGCGAGCAGCGCCTCGGGAATGTCGCCTAGCTGGAGCAGCAACACGTTGTATCCGAGCGCGGCCGTCCGCCCACCGGGAGTCACTCGCTGACCGTTGGCTGTCTCCTCGATGGGATCGACGATGACTTTGGCGGGCTCCTCGTCTTTTTTCCCCGCGGACACCGCGGCGGGAGCGGCCACCGCAACGACTGTTTCTTTAGCGCTCCCTTCGGTTCCTTCCGCGCTGGCAGCTTCTGCGGTGGCGGCTTCCGCCGCGGTGTCCGCGGTGGCTGCTTCCACGGCGTCGGCTTCTGGAGCGTCGCCCTCTGCGGTGACGGCCTGCGCAGGTTCGGCGAGGGCCACCTCCGCTTCTCCGCGCAGTCGTTCTTTGGACACGAGTGCGGGGTCTGGTTTCCAGAGAGGGCTGCGTCCTCCCACTTGCACGGGCATGCGGCCGCTCTTGTCCCATTGGCTCACGGCCGCACCAAGCATAAGAAACCGCGCGCTCTGGCTTGCCACGCGCAACGTCGTGGCAGTCGTATCGTTCAAAGGGATCGAGACGGTCTGGAACTTGTGGATGTCCGACTCAGCGAAATTGCGCACCCACGAGTACTGGCCCAAGAGGCCGCGCACAGTGCCGGGTGCAAGCGGAAGCGCCACGAAGTCCAATGTCCTGCGATTCCTCACGATGGGGAACGTGAAGCGCACTTCCTCGCCCGTACCCACCGAAATACCTTCAACGAGCTGCACGCCGTGGGGTGTCGTGGTCGCAAAATAGGTCACCGGCTTCGATGCGCCCGCCTCCCCGACGCGGCGCGCCGTCTCGAGGCCAGGCCAAGGGAACATGAGACGGGGTTGGGGTGCGGTCGTATCGGCCGCGTGGGTCAATTGCACGCCTTGGTCGAGGAAGGGATCGAAAAGCGGCGTGTAGAGATTCTCCATTCGCCGCAGGTGGATCCCGAAACGCCTATCGACCTCCGCACGAGCGAAACGCCTCAGGCGCTTGCGTTCCTGTTGCTCCTCATCCATCGCGGCCTGGGGCCAGGGCGTGAGGAACTGGGACGATCTCGCTAGAGAGAAGTCGTTGTAAACGATTTGCCAAGGGAAGCGTTCGACAACGAACACCCCCGCCACGACGGCGGCCGCGCTCGTCCCCAAGGTAACGAAGAACACGCGCGACCAGGTCGACAATCTTCTGCGCACGATGGTTGTCTCCGGATTCTTAGTGAAGCTGGGCGCGAGCGCCCTGCTCGAATTGCGCGTCAACGTGGACGCCCCAGCGCTTGAGGAACTCGACACTCTCAATCTGAGTCGCTCGACGGAGGACGAGACCCGCCTGGATGTCGGGCGACAGGCGGAACAGCTCGTAGTTCGCCATGCGCCGGGAGTCGAGGACCCCCTCGACGCCCGCGCGCAAGGGCCAAGGGGGACGCACCGACGCAGCGCGTCTGGATTCGGGGCCCTCGAACTTGACGAGGGCCCTGCGGAGCTCGTCGGCGGTGCCTTCGTGCGCGTCCGACATCCCGTTGACTCCTTTCGAGGAGTGCCCTCCCGTCGAGATGATGTCGGCCTCCTCGTGCCGGACCCAGCGGATGATCCAGCTCTGGCTTGTATCGAACGAACGCGGGTCCGCCTGACGCGTCGGCCTGCAGATGACACTATGCTCGAACCCCGACCCCGAAAGGAAGCTCAAGGCCGAAGGGAAACGGAAACGCTCGTCGGAGTAACGCCCCACGACGTTCCAATAGCTCTCCTGGATTCGACTGCTGGGCACGTCCTCATCCGAAAGCAGCGAGCTGAGATCGGCGAAATGCCGCTCGCAATGGAGGCCGATAGGCGCGTCACCCGATGACGCCACCTCCGCCCCACCCTCCCCTTGGGGCGCGGACTTTCCCACGGCATGGCGAAGCGCGAGGGTCACGTCGTCGACAGTCAGGAACCCATCGCTCACGCGTGCCGGAAGGATGGTCTCGAGGTCCTCACCGCCGCGGGGACGCGCGAACGAGAACGACAATTGCGACCGTGCGTTTCCATCGGGGTAAGGCACAACGAAAACGGAAGGACCGGTGCCGGCAGCAACTTGGAATCCAAAACCGAGCAGGCTGTCGAACTTGTTGACGAGCCAACGCTGCTCGGCGGGAGCGAGGCCATCTGGCCATCGGAGGGGAGAAAGGGGCGGCCGTACGCCACGGGCCGCTCGTTCCAGCTCAGAAAGTTGCAGAAACACCAGCCCATCCCCGCCCGCGCTCCCGCGCATCCGCGCGCTGCCCTCCAGAACAGCCTCGAGGAACGAAAGATCGTCGGCCACGAGGTTCGTCCACCGCGCCTGACGATGCACGACGCGGAAGAGATCGTAACGCGCGAGGGCGAAGAGGTGGACCTGCGACTGGAGCAAGCGCAGCGTCGATGCATGCCGGCGCTCGAGAGCCTCGTGGCTCCCGTCCTGCGACGTGGCCTCACCCGTTACGACCTCGCCCAATACCCGCCACTCCGGAGCGAATTGCAAGAGGAGATTAGGGCTTACCCCGAGCGCCTCGTCCCACCTCAAACCCAGTTGTGATCCTTTGGAAGCGAGGAAATCGGCCATTCCGAGTGAGGCGAACTCGTCTGGCACGGGGAGATGGAAAGCGAGGTTCGCACTCTCCGCCGAAAAGAAGAGTTCGGCGAAAAACGCGGGCGGCGACGCGCTGTCGGCGAAAAAACGCATGGGCTCGCCGAGCGCGCGCCTGGTCTTGGGAAGGCCTGCGGCCTGCGACAGGAGTGACGACGGGGCGAAAATGACGACCGCCTTGGGTGCTTTTCCGGGACCACCGCCGAACGCATCCTTCCAGCGATCGCGAGTCGATTCGCTCTCAGCCGGATAGTAAAAAAAGTCGTGAACGAACCGGCTGTATTCGGAAAGAGGATTTGCCTCGCGCGTCAAGGATCTTGCCCATTGCGGCGCCGCCCCGAATCCGAGCGAAAGCGCGAGCGCGTGGCTCGCGGCGAGGACCGAGTAAGGAAACGCGGTTCCCACCAGGCGTTGGAGCTGACGCAAACGGTTCTGTTTCCGATGCACGACTTCCTGGGGACGACGGCCGAGGAGCGCTAGGACCACGGACGGCAACGCACAGGCCACGCCCGCGACTGCGTTGAGAGCGAGGATGGCCGCCACGGTTTTCATGGTGTGGAGGCTCGTCGCAAAATCCGGGAAGAAGTCGAGACGGAAGGTCTCCGTTATCTCGTCGTGCGTGAAGAAGAAAAGCGCAGCGGAGCCCAAGCAGACCCAAGCGAGAGCGGAGAACCCTACCAACCGCCAGGCGAGTGAGGACACCGCGGGCTGAGGACCCGATGGCTTTCTCCAGGTGGTGCGTGAGTTCATGCGGGTTCCTTGGTTTTGCTGTTTCCGAAGTATCAGTGTAGCTTTTCGCGGAATTTCCGAAAAGAGGAGCCCGCGATGTCTTCCCTCCCTCCCGGCCCGAATGGGGCCACCGCGCGCGAAAGCTCGGGGAACGCGGGTGCGCCAAGCCGCGCCGACTTCACGACCCTCACCGGCGAAGGCCTCAGCCTCGAGCACTTCGCCGACATCGCGCGTCGCGGATCCCGCGTCGTGCTCGGCGAGTCGGCGCTCGTGCGCGTGCGCCGTGCGCGTGCCTGCATAGACTCGCGTTTGGCGTCTGGCGAAATCTACTACGGCATCAATACCGGTTTCGGAGCGCTCTCCGACGTTCACATTCCGGCAGACAAGTTGACGCAGTTACAGCTCAACCTCATCCGATCGCACGCCTGCGGCGTCGGCGCCCCACTCGCAGCGGATGTCGTACGCGGCATCCTCGCGTTGCGCATCCAAACCATGCTGCGGGGAAATTCCGGCGTCGCCGAGAACACCGTGCATCTCATGGCGGCCTTCCTCAACCACGACATCCTTCCCGTTGTTCCTTCCAGGGGCTCTGTCGGTGCGTGCGGCGATCTCGCTCCTCTCGCTCACGTCGCGCTTGCCCTGCTGGGTGAAGGTGAAGTCGTCTACGCGGGTGAGCGGATGCCGGCTTTGCGAGCGCTTGAGCGCACGGGCCTGCACCCGTTAGTACCTGGCGCGAAGGAGGGCTTGTGCCTCATTAACGGCACTCAAGTCATGACCGCAGTTGGACTCCTCTGTCTCGATGACTCCCAGCGACTCCTCAAGGCCGCCGATATCTGTGCGGCGATGACCGTGGACGCAACCAAGGGAACAGCCACCGCCTTCCGTCCCGAAATCCAAGCTGTGCGTCCCCACCCCGGCCAGCGCGAGAGCGCTCGCAACCTCATGGCGCTCCTGGCCGATGATGCCATTCGACTCGCGCACTCGTCGTGCGGAAAGGTACAGGACCCGTATTCGCTGCGCTGCGCCCCCCAGGTCCACGGCGCTGCCAGGAATGCGTGGCGCCACGTGGCGGAAGTGCTTCTGTGCGAAGCCAATTCCAGCACCGACAACCCTCTTGTTTTCGCAGAGTCCGACGAAATCCTCAGCGGCGGAAACTTTCACGGCGAACCCGTGGCCATGGTGCTCGACTACTTGGCCATTGCCATGGCCGAAATCGCCAACATCTCCGAGCGGCGCATCGAAAAGCTGGTCAATCCCCATATGTCTGGACTGCCCCCCTTCCTCGCCCCCGATTCGGGCCTCAACTCCGGCTTCATGATTCCCCACGTCGTCGCCGCTGCACTGGTTTCCGAGAACAAGGTCCTTTCCCATCCCGCCAGCGTCGACTCATTACCGACGTCGGCGGAAAAGGAAGATCACGTGAGCATGGGCATGGGAGCAGCACTCAAACTGCAGCAAATCATTTCAAACACTGCGCATGTCCTCGCGATTGAAGCCCTCGCAGCCGCACAGGGCCTCGAGTTCCACAAACCCTTCGAAGGGGGAGGAGGAGTGCGTGCCGCCCACGCCGAAGTCAGAAGGTGCAGCCCCGCCATGAACGTCGACCGCGCCCTGGCTCCTGACATCGAAGCCCTCCAACAAAGCCTCTTGAAGGGCACATTCATCGCCGCGGTGGAATCCGCCTTGACTGAGGGAGAACTCCTCTGACCCCGCCTTCCCACCCCCCGTCTGCTCCACCATCGCTTAACAATGGCGACGGATCGCCCGCAGCTCCTTCACCCCGTCCGCCCAAAACTTCGCATTCCGACACCAGCGCCCAAAGCGTTTGGCTTGTCCGCCTCGGCGACGTCTTCGCACCTTTCGCAGATCACCTCCGAAACACTCTGGGCGAACAAGGCGGCTTCACTTGTGCGCCTACGGCGCAACCACTGGGAGGAGAACTCCAACTCCTCACGTTCGCTGGTCCTATCGACCTCACCATCACACCCGCGTCATGCTTCTTCCGCTGGATGATTCCTGTTACCCACCGATGGCCGGTCAATCCATCCAAGTCCGATGGGTTCGTCGAGAAAGCGGCACAGGGCCTCGCCCGATCCTTCGCCTCCGCACGACCGGCAGACGTTCTTGTCGCGTCATCGGCCTCCGACCCCCAAAGCCGGGCGCTCGCGTCCAATGTCCGCGGTCGCTGTGTCCAAGTCTTCTCAGCGCAAAGTCTTCCCCTCCGCCCTGCTGAGACCCCACTCGACGAGGTCTCCCCCGACAAGACCATTGTCTTCGCGCTCATCACATCAAAGGGCCTCCTCGCCGGCCTTGCCTCACCGCGTCGAGCGCGAAGCTTCTATCCCACGGGAGTGCGCTTCGTGCGCCAAACAAGCGAAGACGTGGTGAGTCGAGCTGGTGCAAAACTTGTCGATGGCCTTTCGCTGTTGAGGCTATTTGGAACCCCTTGCGCGCCACGGGCCCATTGGCTCGAGCTTGGCGCGAGCCCGGGCGGAATGACGGCCGAACTCCTCCGTCGCGGACAACGCGTTACCGCTCTCGACCGCCCCGCGCTTTCTCCCTCACTTGAGAAAGCACCGGGCCTTACATTCCTGCAACGCGATGTGGCAAGCTTCACCCCCGAAAAGAACGACCGATACGATGCGATTCTGTGCGACATGAACGGACCATGGACTATCAGCTTCGCTGAAGTCTCTCGGCTCGCACCCTTCCTGACACCCGGTGCACCGTGCCTGTACACGCTCAAATTTAACGAACTCCGCGTGCCCGCCGATGTTCTCAGCGCACTCGAAGACCTAGACTCCAAAGCGAAAGCAGCCGGACTTCAAAAGCTAATCGCCACGCACTCCGCGCACAATAGAAACGAACTCACCATACTGCTCAAAAAAGAGTGAATCGCTTGCCATCGCTCAGCACACCGACTCATTGGCCGCTTCGACGCCAGGGCTCCATGCCCTCTCATTGGCCGCTTCGACGCCAGGGCTCTATGCCCTTTCCCGCTTCGAAGTAAAGGCTCCCTAAGTATCCACGGACAACGAACTCAAAGCACTTCCCAAAAAAAGCTAAGAGCACCTACCCAAAAAAGGGTAAGTTCGGCCATCTGGCACAATCACAAATGCTTCTCAAAAGAGAAGCCGACCCAAAGCCGGCTCCCGATACTCACGTAAAGAGAGAGCCAACTGGCGAGCTCACCAAAAAAAAAACGAATCCCACGGGACTCGTCTTTTGCGCATGCCGTTCACCGCACACTTAAGGTGCTGGCACCGCTGCCGCGCTATTGTCCTTCACCAAGTTCGACTCGACGAACTCAATGATGGCACGACGGGCATGGTCGCCGGGACGATACCCGAGCTTGAGGATACGCGTGTACCCTCCTGGTCGCTTGGAGTTCGCAGGAGCGATCTCGACGAAAAGACGCTTGAGTGCGGTTTCGCCATACACGCGAGCTGCCACGTAACGGCGATTGGAAACAGAGTCCTCTCGAGCCTTGGCAACAAGTGGCTCAACAACCCCCCGAAGCTCCTTCGCACGCTCAAGCGTCGTTACAATACGCCCATGCTCGAGGAGCTGAGTCGCAAGACCCCTAAGAAGAGCCTTCCGCTGCGACGGGTTGCGGTTCAATTTGCGATGCGCCAAACGATGTCTCATGACTAACCTACCTTAAGCCTTGTAATCCCTGTCCCGGAGCCTCGAAGGGTCAAAACCCTCAATTTTCATGCCGAGGTGAAGCCCCATTTCAGCGAGAATGTCCTTGATTTCATTAAGAGTCTTACGACCGAAGTTCTTGGTCTTGAGCATTTCGCCCTCGGACTTCATCACGAGCTCACCAATGTAACGAATTCCTGCGTTCTCCAGACAGTTCGCAGCTCTCACGGAGAGCTCCAACTCGTCAACGGATTTGTACAGATTCTCGTTAATCCGAGCATCAACGGTAACGACTTCCTGGACAGGCGTCTCATCTTCCGCTTCATGGAAGTTAATGAAAACGCTGAGCTGGTCCTTCAAAATCTTAGCTGAGTACGCAAGCGCATCTTCAGGAGTCACCGCACCGTTGGTGACAACCTCAAGCATCAACTTGTTAAAATCTGCACGCTGCCCAACACGCGTCTCGTTCACAGCGAACGTAACACGCTTCACAGGCGAATAGACCGCATCGAGCGGAATCACGCTCGCAGGCAGGCCCGCATGCTCCTTAATGATATCGCTCGTGACATAGCCTTTCCCTGTGCGGATGAAAAGCTCTGCCTTGAATCGACCGCCCGCCCCCACAGTGCAAATCACATGCGAAGGATCCAAAACACGAAGCGAACCGTCCGCTACGATGTCCGCACCCGTAACCACCTTTGGACCGGTCACGTCGATAGTTGCGGTCTTCTCCGACTCTCCGTCGAGCCACACACCTAGAGCCTTGAGGTTCAGCACGATTTCAGTCACGTCTTCCGACACGTCCGCCACCGTTGAAAACTCATGCTCCACGCCCTCAATCCGCAGGCCGACAACGGCTGCGCCCTGGAGCGAAGAAAGAAGGACCCGCCGCAAAGCGTTGCCAAGAGTCGTCCCGAACCCGCGCTCGAGAGGCTTAGCGATAAAGCGGCCGAACAAGGGGGTGACGTCTTCTTTCTCTATAAATTGGGGCTTAACGAGCGCTTTCCAGTTGTTCTGCATATGCTACCTCGTCCACATCAACGCTGAATTCGCCTAGGCCACAGAAGTCGTAAAGGTTCTCACGCCTTTTACTTCGAGTAAAGCTCCACGACGAGCTGCTCGCGCACGGGGATCGAGACGTCATCACGCGCAGGACGCGCAATCACTTCGCCAGTGAAAGCAGGAGCGTCCCACTTGAGCCACACAGGCGCACCATGTCCCTCACGCTTGGTGACTTCCAGCGAGGCCAGGACGGGTGCCATGTTGCGGCTCTTCTCGGCGAGAGTGACCTTGTCACCAACGCGGAGAACAGCAGAAGGAATGTTGCAGCGACGACCGTTAACGACAATATGGTTATGACGCACAAGCTGCCGAGCCGCATTACGGCTGGGTGCAAGGCCAAAACGATACACGAGGTTGTCGAGACGGAGTTCGAGAGACTGAACGAGGAGCTCGCCAGTCTTGCCCTTATTCTGGGCTGCCTTCTCGAACACATTCCTGAACTGCGTTTCGAGCACACCGTAGATGCGCTTGAGCTTCTGCTTCTCGCGAAGCTGTGTGCCATAGTCCGACAGCTTGGTACGGCGGGCACCGTGCTGGCCAGGGGCAGTTTTGCGCTTATCAACAGCGCACTTGTCGGTATAGCAACGCTCACCCTTTAGGTAGAGCTTAACGCCTTCACGGCGGCAGAGTCGGCAACTGGGACCAAGATAACGCGCCACAATCAATCTCCAAATTCAAAAATTAAACACGACGACGCTTAGGAGGACGGCACCCGTTGTGGGGGATGGGCGTCTCATCCTTAATAACGGTCACTTTGAGTCCCGCTGCCGCAATCGCGCGAATAGCGGACTCACGACCGGAACCGGGTCCCGTCACGATGACCGAAACGCTCTTCATGCCGGAGTCCATGGCCTTCTTCGCTGCATCTTCCGCAGCCATCTGTGCGGCGAAAGGAGTACTGCGCCGCGAGCCCTTGAAACCCTTGCTACCGGCCGAGGACCACGTGACGACGTCACCGTTGGTATCAGCGAACGTAATGATCGTGTTGTTAAAGCTCGCGGAGATGGTGGCCATTCCCACGGGCACGTTGCGCTTAACGCGCTTCTTCTTCGTTGCGACTGCTGCCTTGTTCATGATTAAACGCTACCCCGATTATTTCTTCTTGTTAGCCACGGTCTTCTTTGGACCCTTTCGCGTACGCGCGTTCGTCTTCGTGCGCTGTCCGCGAGCGGGAAGACCGCGACGGTGGCGAAGACCGCGGTAGCAACCGAGATCCATCAGGCGTTTGATGTTGCCCGTGACCTGGCGGCGAAGATCGCCTTCGACAGTCAGTGAACCGTCGATGGTCTTGCGGAGCGCGTTGACCTGATCGTCGGTGAGGTCCTGGGTACGGATGCTCCGCTCGATTTTGAGTTGATCGAGTAGCTTCTGCGACGTCCTACGGCCAATCCCGAAGATATACGTTAGCGAAATCTCGATACATTTTTGACGCGGGATGTCTACACCAGCAATACGAGCCACGATACTACCTCCAGACGCAATCAACCCTGACGCTGTTTATGTTTTTTGACAGAGCAAATAACGCGAACAACGCCCTTGCGCCTGATCACTTTGCACTTGTCGCAGATAGGCTTCACACTCGCCCGCACCTTCATGACTGACCTCTTCTCTACCGTGTTTCTAAAATTTCTTTTACTTGGATCTGAAAACGATCCGTCCGCGAGTAAGATCGTAAGGACTGAGCTCGACCTTGACCTTGTCTCCAGGGAGGATGTTGATGAAATTCATCCGCATCTTTCCGGACACGTGCGCCAGGACGATATGCCCGTTCTCCAGCTTCACCCTGAACATGTTGTTGGGAAGCTTTTCAGCGACGGAACCCTCGACCTCGATACGATCATCTCGCTCCATAAGCACCTACGAATGAAAGACAGCGGGAACGACCCGTACAACAAATATTTTGAGCAATCAAGCACAAACTGGTCACTTCAGCACCACTTCAGCGGCAACACGAGCGTAGACCAATTCCGGCGACTGCAACCCATCAATTTCAACAACTAAATTCCGCAACCTATACTTCGAGACCACCGGAAGGGTCTCCTCCTCATAAACTCGAAAACGGCGCTCAACCGCTTCGGGTGCATCATCCACCCGGCGATACATAGACCCTTGCGTCCCACAGGATGAGCAGGCGACACCCTCGGCCTCTGCCACGCTTCCAAAGGAAAAGACGTTTCCACAAGATCGACAAGTCCATCGTCTTGCAAAACGCTCCACAAGCTTTTGGACGGGCGCCGAGATGTAAAGCACCGAGTGGACTGAAGCCCCCACACGCTCAAGGCTCGCGTCAAGTAACTCTACTTGGCTCTCCGTGCGGGGAACTCCATCCAAGACCAACAAGGACTCGCTAGAGCCCTTCATCGCGCCCAATTCGGCCTCGAGAGCCTCGAACAAAACTTCATCGCCAACCAAGCGTCCTGACTCAACGATGCCCTTGATCCGCAATCCAAGCGAACTTCCACACGCAATCTGCTCCCGGAGCAGGCTTCCAGTGGACAGATGTTTCGCACCCAGTCGGCTCGCGAGAAGCCCCGCCTGGGTACCCTTTCCCGCTCCAGGAGGTCCGAAGAGGACAATGACCTTCAAGACTTCCCTCCCGTAAGGCTTGGCTCGAGCCCCTGCCCTTGAGAACCCTTGGGCCCCGTGAACATGATGTCGTCATAGCGCTGAGTCGCAAGCTGCGCACTCACCTGACGAACCGTCTCGAGACCAACACCCACTACGATCAGAAGCGAGGTCCCTCCAAAGGTCACCGCCTGGTTCATCTGCGCACCCACTAGAGCGGGCACGAGCACCACAAGGTTCATATAGACGGCACCAGCGAGAGTTAGCCGTGTCACGACCATATCCAAGGCTTCAGCCGTCTCCGAACCAGGGCGAATACCCGGAATATAGGCGTTCTGCCTCTTCAAGTTCTCAGCGATGTCGTCTGGTTTGAAGGTAATCGAGGTATAAAAGTAGCAGAAGAAGAGAGCAAGAAGCGCAAACACGACATTGTACAGCCACCGGTTAGGAAAGAGTTCCGCAATCCAAACACTCGTGGCGGTTCCAGAAAAACCCGCAAAAGTCGCGGGAACCGCGAGCAGGGTACTCGCGAAAATGGTTGGTATGACACCCGACATGTTCACTTTTAACGGAAGGTGTGTTGCCTGCGCGGACATCACACGATTGCCAACCACGCGTTTGGCGTGATGAATGGGAATTTTCCGGTAGCTTTGCTCAATGAACGCGATGCCCCAAACAATAGCTACAAGGAACACCAAGATCCCAACAGCCGCCAGAGGAGACATACTGCCATCTCGAAGACTTGCGACTACAAATCCAACACCGGAGGGAAAACTCGCAACGATTCCCGCGAATATCAGCAAGGAAATCCCGTTTCCGATCCCCTTCTCTGTAATCTGCTCGCCCAGCCACATCACAAAGCAGGTTCCCGCAGTCAGGAACAAAGCAGCGCTAAGCCGGAACATAACTCCAGGTTCCAACACCGCCGCACCTGAAGCCGTCTCCGGAGCAGCCTCTAGGCCCGAAGCAAAGACAAAGCCCTGAATCAAAGCCAAGAACACAGCGAGCCCGCGCGTGATCCGCGTGAGTTTCTGACGACCGACCCCACCCTCCTTCTGGAGCTGTTCTAGCGCAGGGATAACAACAGTCATGAGCTGTACGATAATGCTCGCTGAGATATAGGGCATCACACCCAAACCAAAGATCGAAAACCGTTCAAGGGCTCCGCCCGAGAACATGTTCAGGATCTTGAGAAGGCCTCCGCCTTGTTGATTGGCGAGATCGACGAGGGCCTTGGTGTTCACTCCTGGCGTCGGGATATGGACACCGAGACGAAAAACGAGGAGAGCGACAATGGTGAACAAGAACCGCTTGAGAAGAACATTTTCTCCCGAATCATCCCGCTGAGCCATGCCGAATCCCTCATTCTTCGATGGTGACGCCTTTGGCAGCG
>JBIKVI010000032.1:0-22689 GCA_044356935.1 Silvanigrellaceae bacterium
CTTCTTTAAGGTGGGTCAAGACGAATACCTGGCCAAAATCGACATGCAGCGGGCGCGCGATGCAGGCATTCGCATGTCTAAACATATGCTAGAAAAGGTAACGCCGCTGCTAGGGTCGCGCGTCGAGGCCTTCCTCGAGGTGGCCGACGACAAATCGCACACCTCGGCCTTCGTGCGCAAACTCGACCAGCTTCACTTGGGGACCATCAACCCCATCACCGTGGAGATCGGCGAGAACCACATGTGCCTGGTGGTCTACGTCCTCCCGAAAGGAACCTACTCGCTCGATCACGTGAAGAGTCCCGGGATGGTGGTTTACCCCTTGCAATCCCACGTCTTGAGGTCGCTCGGGCAAAAGGAAAGGCCCCAGGACAAGTGCTTCACCGTCTCGCGTGCGCCTGAGCACGTCACACACTAAGCCTTTCATCGCGCCTTCCGAACCACGAGCAAGAGGTCATGCATCATGCTGAATGGATTCCGCGCGCCACTGCTCTCCGTGCCCGTGAAGTCACTGGTCATTCCTGTCGCTCTCACCGCCTTCGCGATTGCGAGTGGATGCAAAACGCGGCACTTCAACCCCATAAGTGACGCTAAAGGAACAAACCAAGAGGACACTGCCAAGTTAGAGCAGTCGTTGCGCCGTTTGCTAGGTCTCGACGGTCGTCCGGAGGATGTGAAGCTTCTCGTGGACCAATGGTTCAGCGATCCCCTCTCCGGCAAAGCTCGCTCAACAGAGGACACGGTGGTTACGGCGCTGCGTCTCAAGAAATCGGACCGCGCACGTTGGGAGCGCGTCAGGGGCGATGCCCTCGCGAAGGCCAAAGGCATTCCGGATTTCAGACCGGGCGAACCGACTTCCTACGCTATCCTGTTGCGTTTCCTCTTCGAGGATAAGCCTTTCATCGTTGAGTACGTAAAGCAAAAAGCGGGTTACTACTACGAGCCCGTGACCTCCAAAAGTCTCGACGAGCGTTGCGCCGCCGGAAAGTCGAGCGTGTTCGCGCAGGGGACTCCCGACAAGCGGTTCCAGTCGTCGTTTCCTCCCATCCTCATGAACCTCGATCGCGACGTGGTGGAGGAAGTCCTCGCGACGTTCCCTTCGTTCTACGACCGGGCCTACAAGAAGTTCGTGCTTCCCAATCGCGGGCGCACCAATGAGGAAAAAGGCCCACTCTGCGAGGAAATCAAGCCCAAGGGCCAGGGCGGCAAGCGGCTCGTCGACACCTTCCATCGCTACACCACGCTTCCCGAGCAGCACTTCTACCGGAATTTCCAGGCATCCCGGACACAGGGGCGCGACGCTGAATTGGCCGCTGGCGAGGCTTACGAAAGGTACCTCACGTCAATG
Organism: Silvanigrellaceae bacterium; assembly: GCA_044356935.1. Taxonomy (GTDB): domain Bacteria; phylum Bdellovibrionota_B; class Oligoflexia; order Silvanigrellales; family Silvanigrellaceae; genus JADCJN01. Next base: position 1,349 of record JBIKVI010000032.1, read on the forward strand.
CGACTGTCCGGCGGATTCCGTCGTCCTGTGGGCGAGGATGGACAGCCCGTTGTTTTGGGCAACGAGCAAGGAGGATACGGGACCCCCGTCATCACGCGCGCCATCGGCATCATCCAACAGCGATTGGCAGCGCATAACGCCGCGCATGCCGACAAGCCCAAGGCGTTCCACGTTTTTGGTGGGAGTTTGCCCCGCGGAACCGCCACGCTCAAGTCCTCCGACATCGACGGATTCTTCAAGATAGACGACCCGAACCAACCCATGACATACCTCGGGGAGTTGGATTCGGAGCGCACCAAGGAACTCGCGGCGGGCATCAAGAGGGCACTGCGCGCGGAGATCAGCACAGAATTTCAGGACGAAGTCGAATTCACCAAAGACGGGTTCGATGTCGCGGATGAAAAAATGCACCGGAACCCTTACGTGAGGTCGCTCACCGAGTTCAACCTCTCCGAAATCAACCCGATCCTCTTCGAAGTGGCGGAGGATCGGGTGTGCATCATCATCCACACGGTGGACAAGGAAACCGTCTCCAATGAAGTGCTTCGGCGCAAGGGCGTCATGGTGTTTCCCGCGGGCGCCTTCTTCGAGACGGTCTCACTCCCGGGTGGAGCGCCTAAACCCACCGCCAACCGCAGCGCGTGCCACACCCGCAGGCGCGAGCCCGGACAAAGGCGACCCTGAGGCGCCCCGCTAAGGCGCCTCTCTGCTGAGCCTCCTGACAGGACTTTCCCCTCCGCCGACGACTGCGCTATGGTGCGGATTCCTTAGGGAAGCCCACACAGGAGTCGCTCATGCCCCACAACGTTTTCTCTTCTTTCCTCCCCCGCCGTTCCCCGGCCGGCGCTCGCCTCGCACTCGTCGTCGGCGTGGCTATCGCGTCTGTGGCCGTCGTGGAGGCACGCGCTGCCACCGTTATGGGCGGTGGCGCCGTGTCGTACGAATCCATCCGCCCCGAAGGTTTCGACGACGAGAACCTGGGCGGCTTCGGTATCTCCGGCCTCTTCCAAGCCGACGTCACAAAGATCGCAGGTCCAACGGGCCTGCTGCTAGGAGCGGAGTTCCAATATTTCAGCGTCTCGGGCGAGGCGGGGAACACGGAAGTCGAGTGGACGCAAGGCACCTTCGGGCCCTTCTTCGGCCTCAACGTCCCCGTGGCCGCGCGCTTCACCCTTCAAACGACCCTCGGCTACGACTTCGGGGTTTCGGGCGAGTACTCAACCAAAGTCGGCGCCGGAACCGAAATCTCCCGCGACACGGAAAGCTTCGGCAGGGTGCGCCACGATTGGCGAGGCGTGTTCGACGTGACAGCAAACATGGGGGTGGGCTTCGGTCTCGGCTTTCACTCCGGCTCCACCGAACTCGCCGATGTCAGCGGGGAAGTCGATTTTCGGGGCTGGGGCATGAAGGGCGTGTTCCTTTACACCTTCTAAATGCTGTTCGCGCCGCCACGCAAGAGGCGGAACAACGCGAGAATTCCCTCGGGCGCGATGGCGTCGGGACGCGTGTCCTCCCTGATCCCGAAGTCGCCCGCCTTTTTCCAAAGTGCCGCGACTGCGGCCTCGCCACCCTTGTGCGCGAGGGAATCGAGGTCGGACGCCAACGCCCGCCGCAGCATCTTGCGCCGCGCGCTAAAGAGGAGCGCGGTGAAGGTGCCGAACGACTTCTCCTCAGCGGCGTTGGCGAAAGGAGGCTCCTCGCGCGGCACGAGGCGAACTACGGCCGAGTTCACCTTGGGCGGAGGCACGAAGGCGTTCGCCGGAACGAAAAGCACCTTTTCCACCGTGCACGAAAGCTGGAGTCGCACGGTGAGGCGCCCGTAGTCCTTAGTCCCGGGGCGAGCGTTGAGCCTGTCGGCCACCTCGTCTTGGATCATGAACAGGCCCGCCGAGAAGTGTTTGGCGTGCGTGAGGAACCAGAAGAGGATGTCGCTGGTGATGTAGTACGGCAAATTCCCGCAACACAGCTCCTTCGCGGGGCGGACGCGGGCGGAACCTTCGTTGGCGGCGTCCTTGTGTCCACTCTCGTTTTCGGACACGGCGTCCGCCGCCGCCTTGTTTCCGACCGCGTCCGCTCCCGCGACGCGCTGGTTCGCGCGGGCGGAACCTTCGTTGGCGGCGTCCGCCGCCTCTGGACTCCACCGAAGGACGTCTGTTTCCACCACCGAGAGCGCGTCTGGGAATTGCGGAACGAGATGCGTTCGCAAACCTTCGGCGGCGCGTGGGTCTTTTTCGAGGGCCACGAGGATCCAGCCGTCGGCGAGAAGTGCCTTGGTGAGCGCGCCCGAGCCCGGCCCGATTTCCACAGCTTGGCGCGGCGCGCCCAGCGGTAAGCTGCCCTGCGCCTCGAGGGCGATGCGCGCGATGACCGATTCGTCGCGCAGGAAGTGCTGGCCAAGCGCCTTGTTCGTTTGGTGCGCGAAGGCGAAATGCTCGCCCTCGGCGACGCGGCGAGGGCCTTGCGCGGGTCGCGACTTTCTCTTGGGCGCTGCCAGGGCGTTGGAGTTCTTGCGGCTCATGACGTGCTCGGTTCCTCGTGAAGGTGGGATGCGGGAAACGCTGCCAGCACGGGACTCTGTGCCCTGCGTTGTTCCCAAAGCGCGAAGCGCGGGAAGGGCTGGAGGGCGAAGCCATCGGGAGCCAGGCCGGCCTCTATCACGAGCGCGGCCTGCAGGGCGATCATCGTTGCGTTATCGGAACACAGCGAGAGCGGTGCGCAGCGCACGGGCAGGTGAAGGAGCGCGAGGCGCTCGCGGAACGCGCTGTTGGCGGCCACGCCGCCGGCGACGAGGAGGCACTTGTAGCTCGGATCGTCGGCCAAAGCGTTAGTGACACGGTCGATGAGTTGCCCGACAGCGGCGTCTTGGAAGGCGCGCGCGAGAGCGATACGCGTGGCGAGTGGAAGTCCCGCACCGCTCGCCTTGCCCGGCGGGTAGCCCGTTTCCTTACGAACGGCATCGAGCACCGACGTCTTGAGTCCGCTGAAACTGAAGCCATAGCGGTTGGAACGGTCGGCGATGCGCGAGGGGAATGTGAAGGCGGGTGCGTTCGAGCATTCTTCGCGCGCGAGGCGCTCGATTTCGGGCCCGCCGGGATAGGGGAGGCCAAGGAGCTTGGCGACTTTGTCGAAGGCTTCCCCACAGGCGTCGTCGGCGGTCTGGCCGAGCACCACCCGTTGGGTGGGCGACTCCGCTCGGCCGAGGATGCAGTGTCCCCCGCTCACGGTAAGGGTGAGCGCCGGGAAAGTGGTTTCGGGTGCTTTCATCCGCGCGCCGAGGTGGGAGGCCGGAGAGAACGCCTCGAAGAAGAAGCACGGCGCGAGGTGCGCCTCCACGTGGTTGACGGCCACGAGGGGTTTACGGGCCGCCAGGGCTGCTCCCCGAGCATAGAGAACGCCCACCATGAGCGCCCCGATGAGCCCAGGCCCCGTGGTGACCGCTATGTGCGTGCAACTCGCCAAAGGAACGCCCGCGTCCGCGAGCGTAGCGAGGGCGAGGGTGTGGATCTTGGCGAGGTGATCGCGCGCGGCGACCTCGGGCACGACGCCGCCGAAGGGCTGGTGGCTCTCGATTTGGCTTTCCACTCGATGGGCGAGCACACGGCAGCCGCCCGCTGCGGTTTCCAACACGGAGAGCGACGTTTCGTCGCAGGAGCTTTCGATGGCCAGGACGCGCAAGGGCTTCAAGGGACGTTCCTCAACTTCCCATCTTGTCGAGGCGCTCCTGGGCGGCCTTGCATTCCTCGCGCTCGGGGAAGAGCTTGACGCACTCGGCGTAGTAACTTTTCGCGGTGCGGTTCTGTTTCAGGTAGACGAAGCTGTCGCCGGCGAACAGGAGGGCGCGAGGGCGACGGTCGCTCTTGGGGAACCGATCGAGGAACTGCGTGAAATCGATGGCGGCTTTTTCATACTGCTGCGACTGGAAGTACGCCGTGCCCCGGAACTCGAGCGCGACCTCCTGTTGGTCGGTGCCCGGACGCGCCAGCAGAACGTTGCTGGCCGTGGTGATGACCCCTTTGTAATCCTTTTGCGCGTAAGCGGCTCCTAAGGATCGCGAAAGCTCCCCGGCGGTTTTGAACTTGGCGTTCTTCGGGCCCGTGGAACCTCCCTTGGGGGAGGCGGCAGGTTTGCCGTCTTGCTGCTTCTCAATGAGCGGCGCAGCGATGAGTTCCACCCGCGTCACGCGCCGATCCATGTTCGTGAGCGCTTCGTCGAGGGCGGCGACCTTGGCGTCGAGGCTTCCGTCGGACTCCGGGAGGTTCGAGCCCCCGGAGACTTCCTGCACGCGTGTCATCTTCACACGCAGTTCGTCGATAGCCCCCTGCGTGAGCGAAAGTTGGCGACGCAGGTCCTCGACCTCGTTCTTGGCCGCCTGCATGCGGCGGTTGGAGTCGTCGGTCACAGTTCGCACGCTGTCGACAGTGCGATCGCGCACGAGGATCTGCTTCTCGACGTCTGAGAGCTTGCGCTCGAGGCGCAGGATGTTCGCCTGCAGTTCCTCCTCCCGCCGGCTGGTCATGCAGCCGGTGAGGAGGCAAAGCGAGGCGATGGCCAGACCTTTCGCGTTGACGAACATCGTAGGAACCCCCAAGACTTGCCTGGTCGGAACGCCGTCATATGGCACCCTCGACGCAGAGTCGTTCGTTTCAGTAGTCGAAACCAAGCTTAGCATCAAATTTCCAGACGGGAGGTGTCTTGCATGGTTCGCGAAAGTTCGCACTCAAAGGAGAGGCGCCCACGGCGCGTTTCATCCGAGGGCCTGATTCAAGAAATATTCAATGATCCCATTGAACTAACTAATGCATTCCTTCAGCGGGACCCCGCCGCTCGTACGCGGTTGGAAGTTGCGCTTATGTACCCGGGATTCCGGGCAATCATGCTCCACCGCTTAGCCCATCGACTCTGGAGAGCGGAGGCGAGCTTCCTCGCGCGGGCGGTTTCGGAGTTTGGGCGTGCGCTGACGGGTATCGAAATCCACCCCGGCGCGCGCATCGGACGGAGGGTGGTCATCGATCACGGAGCCGGCATCGTCATCGGCGAGACGGCCGTGGTGGAAGACGACGTTACGATCTACCAAGGTGTTACCTTGGGGGGGACGCGCAACGTGCGTCGGAAGCGCCATCCTACGGTGCGCAAGGGAGCGACCATTGGTGTGGGCGCTTCGGTGCTCGGCGACATTACCGTGGGCGAGGGGGCGAAGGTCGGCGCGGGTGCGGTTGTGCTTGTCGACGTCGATCCAGGAGCGAGCGTGGGTGGAATCCCGGCGGTGCCGTTGCGTCCCCGGACCCCGGCCGGAACCCGGACCAACGGTGGCGTCGCGCCTCACCACGAGGATGGCTTGAACGCCAGCAGCCTGGAAAAGGGTCGTGACGCGAGGGGAATTCTCGCACGGCGCAAAGCCGCGGGCGAAACGGATGTGGAACGCGCCGATGCGCGCGGCACGAGGAAAGGACGTTAGTATGCACGGGAAGATTTACGGGAGCATCACGGAGACCATCGGAAACACTCCTTTGGTTCGACTGGGTCGGATGGCTGAGGGATGCGTGGCCGAAGTGGTCGTGAAGCTCGAGTCGTTCAACCCCATGTCGAGCGTGAAGGATCGCATGGCGCTGTCGATGATCGAGGAGGCCGAAAAGTCTGGTCGCCTTCGACCGGGTATGCGCCTTATCGAGCCCACCAGTGGCAACACCGGCATCGGCTTGGCATTCGTGGCCGCGGCGAAAGGCTATTCGCTGACCATCGTCATGCCCGAGACCATGAGCATGGAGCGGCGCATCATATTGCGCATGTTCGGCGCCGAACTCGTGCTCACGCCCGGGCCACGCGGCATGAGTGGCGCTGTGGCCGTTGCCAAGAAGCTCGCGGCCGAGGACTCCAACGCGTTCATGCCCCAGCAGTTCACTAATCCCGCTAATCCGCGCATCCACGTGGAAACCACGGCTGAGGAAATTTGGCATGACACCCAGGGCGAGGTGGACTTCGTGGTGGCGGGAGTGGGAACCGGGGGGACCATTACGGGTGTGGGCCAAGGTTTGCGCGCGAAGAAGCCTGGCGTCCGGATGGTCGCGGTGGAACCCGTGGAGAGCCCGGTTCTTTCGGGCGGGCAGCCTGGTCCTCACAAAATCCAGGGGATCGGCGCGGGTTTCGTGCCCGAGGTCCTCGACACGGGAATCTACGACGAGGTCTTCCGGGTCTCGAGCGACGAGTCGTTCGCCTTCGCTCGGCGCGCCATCGTCGAGGAGGGAATCCCGGCTGGCATCTCGAGCGGCGCGGTCATCAAGGCGGCGCTCGGTGTTGCGAGCCGCCCCGAGAACGCGGGCAAGCTCGTCGTGGCGGTGCTCGCCTCGAGCATGGAGCGTTACCTCAGCACGATTCTCACCGATCACGTGCGGGCCGAGGTGGCGAACATTACCGTAACCGAGGTGCCGGTTTGAGGCGGGAACCCTCTCCACGCAGGAGAGGGCTTGCCACCCAGGTGATTCAATGCCGGCATCCCATCCCGCACACGTGACGCGCTGCGAGTCGCGCGGCGCGCCCACCCTGCGACGTCGTCGCGCCGCCGGCCCCGATGCCCCCGGCAACGATGTCCGCCTTCGAGGGACCGCCACCGCGCACCACGTATCCCGCGGCGGTCACCGCGCGGTGCACCTCATGCCCGCAGGTGGGGCAGCGTGCCAAAGGTTCCTCCCCCAAACTTTGGAGCGACTCGAAGTAACAGCACTCCGAGACCTCCGAGTCGTGGGAGTAGACGGTGGGTTCATAGACGTAGAGGGGCATGTCGAACCTTTCGCGGCCATAGAGGAGTCGAGCAGGAATCCTACATCAACATGCTGTGGGCGTCCCGAGAAGCCAGCGACGCTCCCCGCGCTCGTGCGCGGCGGGTCAGCGCGAGAATGGACTCGACGAGGGCATCACGTTCCACGGGTTTGCAAATGGCGCCATCGAAACCCGCGGACGTCGCTGCCTGCTGTGCCTCCTCGGGTGAGGATGCGGTGAAGGCGATGAGGGCAGGTGCGTGGAACGAGGGGGCGCCCCGTAAATCTTCGTCGGCTTGCGTGGCACGCAGGTTGCGCACGACGTCGGCTCCCGATCGCTCGGGCATGTTGAGGTCGAGCAGTGCAACCTCATAAGAGCCGCTGCGGATGGCGTTCTCGGCCAGGAGACCGTTCTCGGCCACCTCGACGCGTGCTCCCGCATCCTCGAGCACGCGCTTGACGTACATGGCGATGAAGGGCGAGTCCTCAGCCAAAAGAATGCTGACACCCACCAAAGTCGATGGGTGTAGGGCATCGGCCCCGTGCTTTGTTTCGATCGTCCCATGGGCAGTTTCCACCAATTCCGGACTCGCGTGCATTTTGTCGCGAAGGGCCGGAAAAACCAGTCGGAAGCGTGCTCCTCGGCCTTGATCGCCTGGGTTTTCGCACACGAGCGCGCCTCCGAGGGCCTCAGCGAGCCCTTTGGAAAGAGGGAGACCTAGGCCCACTCCGCCGAGCAAGCTGTGGTGTTCCGACGAAAGCTGAAGGAACGGGAGGAAGATGTTTTCGCTCTCTTCCGCAGGCACGCCAGGCCCCGTGTCGGTCACGACGACCACCAGAGCCTTGCGCGAGGCGTCGTAGTCCGATCGGACGTGCACGCCACCAGTGGGAGTGAACTTGATTGCATTGCCAACGAGGTTGCAGAGGATTTGCTTGAGCCGGAGTTCGTCGCCCCGAAAGATTGCTCCGCTGGCGTTTTGGGCGATTTCAAAAGTCAAGGTCAGGCCCTTGCCGGCGGCCTTCTCGCCGAACATTCCGCGCAGGAACGATCCGACGTCTTCGATGGAAAAAGGTGTGGCTTTGGACGCTTCCACCATTCCCGATTTCAACTTGGAGACGTCGAGGATGTTGCCCACGAGGCGTGAGAGGTATTCGGCGTTCTCGATGATGTCGCGCAGGAACGCCTCGCGAACTTGCGCCGAGGGTTCGCCGCGAACGCAGTCGGCCAAGCCCAAGATAGCCTGGATAGGCGTGCGGATCTCGTGCGAGATATTGGCGAGGAACCTGTCCTTCAGGCGGCCCGCTTTTTCAGCAGTGTTTTGCGCTTCGCGCAATCGCTCATTCGAGGCTTCGAGATCCTTTCGCGCGAGGTAGAGCAGCTTGAAGACCTCGACCTTGCTCTTAACGATGCGCGGCGCTAGCGGCTTGAAGAGGATATCCACCGCGCCATGGTCGTATCCCTCGAACATGATTTGCGCGGTGGGCATGGCTGCCGTGACGAAGATGATGGGCAGCGAACGTAGGCGCTCATCAGCGCGCATGCGTTTGGCGAGTTCGAACCCCGAGACCTCTGGCATGTAGACGTCGAGCAGTGCGACTGCGAAGTCGGGATTCGCGTCGAGCGCGCGTGCGGCATCGTCAGCGCTGTCGCAAAGCACGATTTCGAGATCCGGCACCGAGCGGAGGATGGCTGACATGAGCTCGAGATTCTGAACGGTATCGTCGACGACGAGGACGCGCGCTTTCGGCGCCGCCTCCTCGTCCCCCTCACGTTGTGAGGCGTCCATCATTCCCTCCGGTCGGCTGCGGTGTACCCCTGTATCCGTGCTTCATCGGAGCGAGTCAAGCGCCCTTGAAGGGGCACGCCGAAAGGGAACATCCCATCGTCAAAGGCGGCTCTCGGGGCTTTCTCGGCGCGCGGCGCGGTGGACAGCTTCGGATTCGACCTTGGTGTGCGCGGTGTCGCTGGCAAGAAGCTCCAAAGCAAGGAGCAGGCAGGGCAGTTGATCCTCATGGCGCTCCGAGTTGGCGGCCAAGTCGCCGAGAAGATCGAAGCCGAGCATGTAGGCCGCGCCCTTGATGCGATGCACACGTTTGGCGACGTCGCCACCAGAAGCTTCGTAACGCAGGAAATCGAGATCGTCTGCGAGCGACCTTTTGAAACGCCTGACGAGATCGGCGTATCCCGGCGTGCTTGCGAAACGGGATTCAAGACCTGAAATTCCCATGGAGACCTCGGAGAAGGGCCCGTCACCTTGCGGGGGGGGCGGAGATCTTTGGACATAACAAACGTCTCAGCGTTTGCAATGCCACTTAGGCTCGTGTTTGTCGTTTCACGACGCGGAAGGGTTGCCTTCCGGCTTGTCGGAAGCGGAGGCTGCGACCGCCCCGCGCGCGTAGGCTTCTATGAACTTCTCCTTCCCGAGGAGTTTGAATTGCTGCAGCACGCTCTTCTTGGCGACGAAGTCGGTGCGGCACGTGTCGAGTACCTGCTGAAAAATGCCAGCAGCCTTATCCGCCTGACCGAGCCGTAGGTACGCCATTCCCAGATTGAACATCACGGGGAACCGGTCGCGCTTAATGAACTTGAGCGCGTTCTCGTAAAGCGACACCGCCTCGTCGACCTTCCCTGCGTGGATCAGGGCCACTGCGCGGTTATTGAAGAAGCTCGCGAAAGAAGGGCTCTCCACGCCGCCCTCCACCTGCTGGAAGAACTCTTGCGCCTGTTCGATTCGACCCTCCACGACCGCGACCTTGCCCATGCCCATGAGCGCGTCCCGGTGGGTGGCGTCTTGCGCCAGGGCGTGGGCGTACTTGATTTTCGCCTCGTCGAGCTTGTCCTGACCGATGAGCGCATCGGCCTGCGAAACCAAGTGCGCCAGGTTTTTGGGGCTGCGGCTCTGGAGCTTGGCGAAGAGTTTTTCCGCCTCGGCGAACTCGCCTTTTAAGCACAGGGCCTTGGCATAGGCGTTCACCCCGCGCAGGGGGTTTCCCAGTGACGCATCCAGAGGAGCGCCGCTGTCCACCGCACCTTCGAACGCGTCCACGTGCCGGCGAAGCGCGCCCATGGCTTCGTCGTATTTCTTGCGAAGGATTTCGAACTCGCCGAGAAGATGCGCGTGGCGTGGGTTTCCGGAGACTTCCTTCTTGAGTTCCGGCTCCGCGAGAAGCGCGGTGGCCTCCTGAAGGTTACCGTTCCGCAGGACGACCTCGAACTCCTTGCGCAACTTTACCCCGCGCGGAGCCCGACCGGCCTCGTTGAGGATGGCCTTCACCTTGTCCACTATTTGCTGCGTGCTCGCGCCTTTTTGGAGCGTATGTACGACGTCGAGTTCAGACATAAGGAGGGTGTCTTCGGTCTTGAGCTCGGAAGCGCAGATGAGAAAGTCGACTCCCGCGAGGCGTTGGTCGGAACGGACCTTTTGGGCGATGAGATAACCCGGGACATCGACCACGTGCCAGTCCATAACGACAAGGAACAGGCTCCCGTCGATGCTCCCTCGCAGGAACTTGAGCGCCTCCTGGCCGTTGTTGACAAGCTTGGGCTCGAGTCCGAGCTTGGGGAACGCTTTGGTGTAGTAGGTCTTGAGCGAGGCGTTCTGCTCGATGACGAGGACCTGCTTCTTCGTTGCTGACATACCGCTCCGTCTTCTCGTGCAAGGCGTTCGGCGCGGCCGTGTCGACGTCGGAGGACACGGCGGTTCGCGGGGTCACACGATCATGATGCAAGGCGGGGCGGTCGCGCAATGCGCCCGTCATCGTCCTGACGCGGAACCCGTTCGCTCCGCGCAGTCTGAGGGAGCGATCCCGGTCCTTCCGAGGAGTTCGCATGTCTGCGGGGAATCGACCCTCAGGCCGGTGCCCTGCGATATCGCGTCCGGGCTCCTGCCCGCGGCGTCGTCGGGAGCAATGGTCCGCCCATGGTGCGTGGCGACCAGCTTCAGTTCGCCGTCCTGGAGAGCGAAATACCCCGCGCCGCTGTCCCCGGGACAGGTCGCCGTTTGCTCACGAGTCCCCCGCAGGTATATGAACTTGTCCGTAATCCGCTCGACGACGAAGTCGCCGCGCCTCATGAAGCCACGCACGTCGAGGGGCAACGACAATCTGCGATAGGCCGCGCTGCTCATACCGGCGAAGCAACTGAGGCGTCCGAAACCATAAACCACGATCGCATCGCCTGCTCTCACGCGGCTCGGCGTTCCGAGGCGCGCCACTGGGCGCTCCATCGCACCTTCGGCCGTGAACAGCGCAACGTCCTTCTCCAAAGTCTCTTCCGAGTTTTGGTAAGCGCCTTTGGCCACCAGCGTGACCCACGCGAAGCGCGCCGCCACGGCCCGCCATTTCGCGGGTTCGATCACGGGTAAACACGCGTCCGGGAGTTGGGGCAACGGACCTTCGCCGCGGTCCTACTTCTCAAGCGCTGTGCGTATCTGCTCTTCAGTTGGGCATCCTGATGCGGGACGGTCGAACAAGAGACTATCGAAAAAAGTGCGGGCTTCGTTGAGTGGAGATCGCGGCGTTTGGTACCTTTGAGCTGCGCAATGCGCCGCCGTCAGGATCAAGTTTCCCTCCAGCAGAGTTCCCGTGCACAAAGCGAGAAGTTCGCGCCAGTTCTCGCCTGCGCTCGCGACATCGCCTCCTAGCGGCAGGCTGAAGCCCCCCTCGTTCGCCGACGGCACGCTGCCAGCCACCATCTGCGTTCCCGCCGTTCGGGCGTCGTTCCGGCAGGCGGAGAGCGCTAGGAGAGATGCAGATGCGATGGCGCTCAGAGTCGTTGCACCAAAGTTCACGCTCAAGGTCCCTTTTCCGAAGGCTCAATCTCGCCGTCGCCCGCGTCGGCGGGCATCTCTTCCGAAGGCTCAATCTCGCCGTCGCCCGCGTCGGCGGGCATCTCTTCCGAAGGCTGGTCGTAGAGGATTTTGATGTCGACGCGCCTATTGAGGGCGCGGTTTTCCGGCGAATCGTTGGCGGCGACGGGCTTGGTGTCGGCGAATCCGGCAGCGTAGATCATCTGTGCATCGAATTTGTGCGATGCCACGAAGTAACGGACCACTGACGCAGCGCGTCCCGCCGAGAGTTCCCAGTTGGTCATTCCGTTGGCGTTGAACGGTAGGTTGTCCGTGTGGCCCTCGACGCGCACGACGCGTCCCATGCTCTTCACGGCCCCGGCCACCCCGTCGAGGGCCGCGCGGGCCTCATCGTTGAGCCCAGTGGAGCTCGCCCGGAAGAACTTGCGGGCAAGAAGCGTCACCCGGATACCGTCAGGGTCGCGGTTGACGTACACCACCCGGTTCTCACGGGCGGCCTTCTCCTGCTCGGGGAAGGGCTTCTTGCCGTAAAGGCGGTCGAAGAGTTCGCGTTCGAGCTTCTTGAAGTCGGCGGAGATGATAGCCGTCACCTCGCGCCTATTGCGCGTGAGCCGCGAGTCGCGGTTGGTGTTTCCCCGGACCTTCTTGAAGATGCCCTCATTGATGTTGTTACCCCGCGGCGTGCCCTCGGGCCCTTCGGACTGCTCGGTGGACATGCCGAGCGCCTTTTGGATCGACACCGACACCTTCTTGAGCTTGTCGGCGTCTGCCGTGGCGATGGCGTAGAGCACCACGAAAAGGGCGAACAGGAGGGTCATCATGTCCGCGTAAGCCACGAGCCACCGCTCGTGGTTCTCGAACTCCGGGCACTTCTGTTTCTTCGCCATCGCTTGGTCCGCCGTTTCCCCTGAGTGCGCTATCCGTTCGAAGCCGTTGCCGTTGCCGTCGCTGGCGTCCGCGTTCGCATGAGAGTTCGTGTCCGCCTTAGTGCGCCATGCCCTTCATGCGTTCCACGAGAACCTTGGGTGACACGCTGTTGGCGATGCCAAGAACGCCCACGGCCGCTATCTCGCGCTCGACCTTCTTGTGGTGGCAGAAGCGCTTGAGCTTCTTGCCGGCTGGGAGCGCGAAAAGGTTCGCGATGGCCACGCCGTAAATCGTCGCGATGAACGCCGTCGCGATGCCCGGGCCGATCTTCGACTGGTCCTGGAGGTTCGACATCACCACCATGAGACCGAGCACCGCGCCGATGATTCCCACCGTGGGAGCGAACGCACCTACGTCTTCCCAGAACTTTGCGGCTATCTCCTCCTCCTCGTAGAGCATGGCGATCTCAGCGTCGAGGACGTCCTGGATGACACCCGGGTCGGTGTTGTCGACAAGCATGCGGATGCCCTTCTGGAGGATGGGATCCTCGACCTTCTCGACCTCTTTTTCCAGAGCGAGGAAGCCATCCTTGCGCGCGAGGGAGGCGAGGCGCTCAACGTCGGCGATGAGGCTCTCGGCGTTGTGGCCTGGCCCTTTCAAATACAGGCCGAGAGATTTGAATGCGAAGATGAAGTCCTTCATCGGATAACCGACCACGACGGCCGCCAAAGTGCCTATTCCCACGATCATCAATGCCGACGATCCCCACAGCGCGATAGGGCTCAAGCCCTTCACGGCGGCTGTCCCGACGACCGCGATGATGCCCAAAATGGGGCCAATGATGCTCGTGATTTCCATGGCGTTAATCTCGCTTCTCGCGCAGGAAGGCGTATGCCGATTGCGGCGCGCCCCTGCATCGAGGCTACCAAGAGGGGGGGCACCCAGGGGACCTCCTGCTTGACGCACCCGGCATCCGTTGCCGGAGCGCGCGGTCTTTCCCAAACTGCGGGGTGGGCTCGGTATTGGAACCTTCCCTTCAGGTTCGACGACATTTTGCCGATCCACGGGTCATCTGGGGGAATGGTCCCTTCGAGGGCAGCCTGGGCTTTGGGACCCAAGCAACGATGGACGTGGGCGGATACCGCTTTCGCGGAGAGCTCGCGCAGGATGCGGGGCAGGGTGATCCTGTGCGTGTTCGCCTAGAAAGGGCATCGACCGGGCATGCAGCTACAGTGGGCTGGACGGTGATCGAATTCCCGCAATGAAACGGAACAAGACCGACTGCGTCGCTCAGTCCCGGAACATGTTCTTGACCACGAAAAAGACGTTCTCCTTCCGCTCCGCGAGCCTTCTGGCGTAATAGGCCTGCCAGTGCTCTCCGTAGGGAACATAAACCGTGAACGTGTGGCCTTTCTCAGCCATGCGGTACCACGACTTCTCGCGCATGCCATAGAGCATCTGGAACTCGTAGCGCTCCTTGGCTGCGCCTTCGCGCTCGATGAGCGATTCCAGTGGCTCGATAAGGGCGTCGTCGTGGGTGGCAAGGCACACGCGGCGGCCTGCCGCCAGCGCCCGCGCGGCGAGCTTCAGGTAATTGGCGCGGACGTCGTTCATGTCCTTGAACGCGACGTCTGCCGACTCCTTATAGGCACCCTTGCAAAGTCGCATGCGTCCGTTGGCGGCGAGCACCCGTTCGACGTCGGCCTCGGTGCGCTTGAGGTAAGCCTGGAGCACGATTTCAGGTGAGGCGAACTCCTTGGCCGCGGCTTCATAAAGGCGAAGTGTCCGCTCCGTGTAAGGCGTGCCCTCCATGTCGAGCGCCACGCGATTCCCCAAAGCGTCGGCCTTGCGAAGGACCTCCGATAGCAGCGCAAAACAGAGGTCCTCATCGATGTCGAGCCCAAGCATAGTGAGCTTGAGCGACACGTGCGAATCAAGCCTCCGCGCGTGGATGGCCTCGAGGAGGGCGATGTATTCCGCTGTGCATGCGCGCGCCTGCGTTTCTGCGGTGATGTTCTCGCCGAGGAGGTCGAGCGTGGCCGACACCTTTTTAGCATTGAGGTCCGCGACGCGATCGAGGGCCTCCTGGCGGGTGGTGCCGACGACCCAACGACGAGCAAAAAAGGGAACGGAACCCATGTGAGAGAGTCTCCGGGAGGAAGGATGGGAGATTCGTTTCTGCCTGAATGGTTTGGGCCGCACAAGTGTTCGGGGAACGACGAAAAGCTCCCCCGCCGGCAAACCGGGGAGGCGCTCGCGAAACCCTACCGTGGACGTTACTTCTTCTGGTCGTCCTTCGACGCGCCCTTGAGGTCGGCCATGAGTTGGTTGATGCGGTTGATGCTGTTCTTGATGCGTTCGATGCGGTCGGACAGTTCAACGTCTCCCTTCGACGAGCCATTGACCGAGGAGGTGCTGGCCTTGGGTGAGATTCCGCTAAATGCCTCCCCCACGCTCACCTTGCGGTCGGACGACAAAGCTTTGCGCGAACGGAACGCGCTCATGTCGACCACGTTGCCCTGGCCTTCATCTTGCGCGGCGATCGACGACGACACTTTGCCGCCGAACTGGACCTGACGAACTTCACCCATGGGACACCTCACCTTCAGAGACATTTACTTGATACGGTAACTCTTGAGGACGGCCTTGTTGGCTTGCTCGCGTTCCTTGCGCAGCTTGTCCTGGATCTGGCGGTTACGCTCCGCGATGGCCGCGAAATCCCCGCCTACAGCGTCGGAAGCCTGAGTCGCCTCGATTGGCGCGCCCGGTAGGGGCGCGGGCTGCGAGGTGCTCGCGCGAGCAGGACGCTGCGCATTCAGCTCGTTCTCCGGGGCGGGGCGACGATTGAACAGGCTGACGACGTTGTTCTCCATGAGACGGCTCCTCAAAGATGCGGTTGGCACGCTGGGAAGACGGATGCAACTACCGTGCCGGGAAGGTTCGACTCGCTCCGGGCGCTGGAACCTTCGAGATTCCCAAGCGTCCGGCCCCAGAGTATGCCTTGCGTACGCAGGCTGACTTCCCGTAGAAAGTCGGTACACAACGGTTGGTCATGAATCTCATGAGGTAGCGGAAACAACGCTGCCGTTCAAGCGAAGAGGTTACTGGATGCGTGTTGGCGTCGTGGGGGCCGGGATCGGCGGTCTCGCTGTGGGTGCGAGGCTCGCAAGGGCTGGAATCGACGTCGAAATTCTCGAATCCCAAGCCGTGGTCGGTGGCAAAATGCGATCGGTTCAGGGCGACGATGGCCTCCGTTGGGATACTGGCCCGACGCTCATCACATTGCCCGATGAAATTCATGTCACCTTCGCCGACCTCGCTTTCGACGGCGGCGTCGCTCCGACACTTTTGCCGCTTGATCACGGCACACGCGTCCATTTCGTCGACGGCAGCGTCTGGAACCTCCCCGCCCCTGGCCAAAGTCTCGCCACATGGTTCGAGAACATCGACAGCCGCACCGCCCGCGAGGTGGGTCGGCTCATGGAGGTGGCCTCTGACGTCTACGCCTTCGCGCGAGGTCATGTGCTCGAGCGCGAACCTCCCGGGCTCATGGAACTTGGGTTGAAGACGACGATGGGAGGGCTCGCCCTCCGCCATCCCGATCTCGCCCGACTAAACTTCCAGCGTTTCGTCGAGAAGCACCTGACCGACCCTCGCGCACGGGAGTTGTTCCTCCATTTCGCGAGTTACGTCGGCATCCTTCCGGAAAATGCCACCGCCTCCCTGGTCAGCGTGGCGCACGTGGAGTTCGCCCTCCCGGTGGTTTTCCCTCAAGGGGGGGTCTACGAGGTCGCTCGTTGGCTCGAAGGCGCGGCCCGTGCGCACGGAGCGAAGCTCCAGCTCGACGCGCGTGTGCTCGCGGCACGCCCCTTGGGTGGTGTCGACGATACCAAAGCCCGGGGCTGGGAGGTTACTTTAGAAGGTGAGAACGTCCCTCGGCGATACGATACTCTCGTGGTGGGCGCCGATCCCCACCAAGCCTTGGTGGACTGGCTCGACGTGCCTACGTTACGGCGCCACTGGTACGGCGACGTCGTCGAAGGGCGCCTCGCGCCGGGTGAGAGCCAGTTCGTCGTCCTGTTCGATCGCGGCCACGACGAGAGCCCGTTGGCTCACCACGAAAAGATCTTTCCCGAGAGCTGGACGCGGAGTTACCGCGAGACGCACCTCCATCGCGGGCTGCCAAGCGATCCGTGCGTGTATCTCGTTTGGCCCCATGCCACCGATCCGACCGTCTCGGCGCGTGTCTTGTTCCTTTCCGCCATGGCGCCCTCGCTCGACTCGGGACATTCTTGGGACGCCTCCGAGTCCGCCGCTTATGCCGAAGTCGTCCTTTCCATCGCCCGCAGCCGGCTCGGGCGAGCCCTGCCGGGGCGTGTGGTCGACACCCTGTCGCCCATGGATCTCTATCGACGCACGGGCTCGCTACGCGGCGGGCTATACGGCGCTGCTCCCACGCGCTATCGCCCCGCGGCGTTCGCAAGGCCCTCGACGTTCTCGAAAGTCCCGCGGCTCCATTTCGTGGGCGGCGGAGTGCATCCCGGCGCTGGGGTGCCCATGGTCCTCAAGGGCGCTCGCCGCGTGGCAGCCAACGTCATCAGCCAAGGAGGGTAACATCCATGATCACGTCCATCGTCGATCCGTCGAGTGTTTTCGTTCCTTTGTCCGCCATCGTGCAGATGGTGTTCACGGCCTTCGCGGCGGTGGACGCCCTCTATTTCCACTACTGGAAGCTCCGCCTCCACGCCCGTGCCGACACTTTCCGGGAGCACCTCCTCCATACCGTCAATGCCTGCCTTTTCCCCTTCACCATCGCGTTCCTGTATTGCGCCAACACGGGCGGTGCGGCCCTTTGGGTGGGCGTCGGTGCCACGCTGCTCACCTTCGCCGCGGAATTCGTCGACGTGGGCCACGAGAAGACTTCGCGCAGAGCCTTCGGGGGAGTCTCGGCCGTGGAAGGCGTCATGCACTTCGGGATGGGCGTGGCCCGCGCCACCGCTTTCGCGTTGCTCATCGCGTCCAAGCCCGTGGAGGCCTTTTCGTTTTCGGCCCCCTGGGTGCTCGCGTCCCCCTACCCCGATTGGGTCATTTGGATGGGACGCACCATGCTCGCCGCTTCGCTGCCCATGGCCATCCTTCACGTGGCGCTTTGCTTCGCTCGCCGCGAACCGCTCCCCCCTTCCCCTAGCCCTATCCCTAGCCCCGGAGATTTCGCCCATGGGCGTTCCTAACGAATTCGATGTGACCTTCGTTGGCGCCGGAGTAGGCGCACTCGCAGCCGCCGCCCTTCTCGCTCGCGGAGGCAAACGGGTGCGCATCATCGAGCGCACCGTGGCGGCAGGGGGCAAGGCGTGCGTGCGCCGTGAGGCCGGCTTCGTTTACGACGAGGGTCCGTCGATCCTCGTTCTGCGTAAGGTGTACGAGGATCTTTTCTCGCGCTTAGGGTTGCGCATGGAGGAACACCTCGTCCTCGACGACCTCGCCACGTCGTTCCACGTGCGCGGCCTCGACGGCCGCGGATTTCGCATCGCCCGGGAATTCGAAGCGACCCTCGCTTCGGTGCGCGAAGGCCTCGGCGCGACCGCCGCCCAAGAGCTGCGCGCGTTCGTGACCGGACTCGACGCGTTCGCCCGCGTCATCGGCTTGTCATACGCCGACAGGACGTTCAGCCATTGGCTCGACTTCGCGCACCCGCGCCTCGTGGCGTCGGGTCTTTTTGTTTCTCCGTTCTCCAAGTACGAGGCCTACATCGATGCCCGCGTGCGTGATCCGCTCCTGCGCGAGTTCCTCGCCGGCTTCCCGGGCTACGCGGGATTCCATCCCGCCGAGGCGCCCGCGAGCCTCGCGCTTCTTCCCTGGAGCATCTTCCGCGAGGGCGTGTTCTATCCGCGCGGCGGTGTCTCGGCCATCCCCAATGCCCTACGTCGTGTGGCCGAGGACGCCGGCGCCGTGTTTCGTTTCGGCGCGAGCGTGGAACGTTTCCACTGCGAGGAAGGCGCAGGAGGCACGCGAAAAGTCACGAGCGGCAGCCCAAGTCGAGTCACGCGTCTCCACCTTGAGGGTGGTGAGACGCTGGAAATCGGGACGCGCGAACAACTCGTTTTCGGAGGATGCCTCGGGTGGCTCGCCACCGTCGGCGCGCCGGAGCTTTTTCCGACCACGCAGCGGAACGCCTACGCGGCGCAGTCGCCCTCGTTCTTCACGGTCCAAGCGGCACTGCCGCGCGCATTGCGAGAAGGATGGGGGCTCGCGCACCACAATCTCTTCCTCCCGTTGCGCGACGCGGAAGGTTACAAGAGTTACTTCGAGCCCGGGACTGCCTACCCTGAGATGCCGCCCCTGTACTTGAACATCCCCACGGTCAGCGACCCTTCCTTGGCGCCGCAGGGTTTCGACAACGCGTTTTTGGTGGTGTCCGTCGCGAGCCACCTCGATGCCGCGCGCGCCGAAGCGGAAGCGACCGCTTATGCCCGGCAATGCGAAGGGTGGCTCGCCGCGCACCTGCCGGGGTTCGCCTTCGCACCCCCACCGTCGCCCCTGGCGGTAAAGGCCTCGCCGCGCTTCGAACGCGAACTCCTGCAGAAGGGAGGACAAATCTACGGCCCATCGCTGCGCACCGCGCAGACCCTCGCCGGTTTCGCACGACCCCATCCGCGTTTGCCAGGCACGCGGAATTTTTGGCTCGTGGGAGGAAGTACGCAGCCGGGAGCTGGTTTGCCCATGGTTATTCAGAGCGGGAAGATTGTGGCTGAGGCTTTGCTCCGTTGAGCACCACGTGTCGTGGGGCCGTCCATCCATCTGGCCATCAGACTCGGCCTTCCCATGGCCTGCTTAGAGCGGTTTGGATTATCGAAAGTGGGATTCATGGCAGCAACAGGGATTTTTCGAGCTTCCTTGAAGCGAACCCTGGTTCTTGTTGAGTTGTACGCTTAAACGTACGATAAAGGGGCTGTGGGGTCCTGCCCGATGCCCCAGCAGCAGGCGCCGCTTCGGAGGAAAGACCATGTTCCATCGCACCATAACAGCCAGTGAACTCAGGCAGAACCTGCGTGAGAACCTCGATCTCGTGCAGGGAGAGCAGGTTCTCCAGATCACCCATCGGGGAGAACCCATCCGGGTCTTGCTCACGCAGGAGCACTATTTCGCCCTGCTCGGACGGATCTCGGCCACTTCGCCGGTGGCCGGTGCCGACCGGGAAACGATCCCGCGGGTGTCCGCAGAGGAACGCAAAAAGACGCTCAGGAGTCGACTCGATGCCGGCAACGAAAAACGTGGACGTCGCGTGGGATAAGTTCGCCTCCGTCCGCCATGACGAGAACGCCCTCGACATTGCCGAGACCTACGGTCTCGCGGCTGCGGATGTGTATCTCGACGACATCGAGGGGCTTGAAGATACTCTCACAAGGCACCCTGAGATCGGACGCCTTTTCGACCCCGAGCGCTATGCGCAGCGCCGGGTTCACACCTCCGCACGTCGCTGGTCCTTGGTCTATGACTACGACCCCGCGAAGAACCTCGTAGTTATCCTCGATGTGATGCGTTGACGAAAGCATCAAGGACAGGCCCTGCGCGACATCCGCCACGCGGGCCTGAGGCCGTGCGGGTTTTCGGCCCGTAAAAACGCTGCCGTGAAAAACGCTGCGCTTTCCACGTCATCCCAATGGGATGCGTCCTGCGTTGCCGCAGATGTTTCTTTAGTTCAAGGAATCGGCGCCTCGAACCGAAGAGTCCATCATTCGCATGTTCCGGCTGGCCTCACGGCTCTCCCGGGGCCTCGACGGGAAGGGCGCTATGAAACGTAACATCTTGGCCCAGCTGGATTTCGTGCTGCTTGGCGCCCTCGCCCTCCTGGCGGCGGCTGCGTGCAAGCCGTCGTCAGGAGGGAACACGCCGCCACCCGCGGCTTCGCCCACGCAGACGTTTTCCTACAACCCTGGCGCCTTGACGGCTCCCAATCCCTTGGCCTCGCCTACAGGCGCGGTAGCCCCAGGGACCGCACCGGGCGCCGCGCCCGCGGGCGGGGTGGGGTGCTCATCCTCAGGTACCGAGCCTGTTCCAAACACGCCGGGGATTCGTGAGTGCTGCGCGAAGCTGTGGAAGTCCGACGCCTGCATGCAATCGGCGTGCTGGGCGCAGGGCGCCGTTGCCACCTTCGAAGCGAAACTCCAATCCGGCGAATGCACGGCGCAGTGACGCAAAGAGCGGGAGTCCATCCATGAAGTTCCCTTTCCAGCGCTGCTTCGCACTCATTGCGACCTTCGCGCTCCTTTCCGGAGGGCTCGAGGGCTGTAAGCCGAAGCGTGCACCGAGCGGGGCGATGACGCAGTCCGCGGAGAACCATCTCGCTTTCACGGTGTGGTCTCTCAACATGAGATTCGACGCGGACACTCCCAACGAAAAGAACTCGGTCTGCCTCTATTATTTCCAGAACAAGCTAGAGTGGTTCGCAAACAACCCTGGCGACAAGCAGGCTCTCTTTGCATTCCTCGCCGAAACGCAGCCCAACAACCTCATCCGAGTGAATCATCGTGCAGTTGACGCGGAAGCGCTTGCCATCGAGATGGCGAACATAGGTGATGCCATCGAGCTCGTGAAGTCGGCTCGCATCGATCCCAAGGGAGACAATTTCCTATCCGACAGGGATGTGATTGCAGAGAAGGTGCGGCTCTTCGCGGCCGATGCTCTCGACCAAACAGATGTCGTTGAACCCATGGACTGTCCCGATCCCTTCCGGATCGGGCAAGTGTTGGAGGCTTCCGAAGCCCTGGATCCCGAAGGGTTTTACACGCGTGTCTTTATGACTGATGAGCTCCAGTCCAATGGCGAAGCCGTGCCCGATGCTCCCGAAGGTCCCGTGGGAGAGGCTGTTTTGAACTTATTGGGGCCTGGAACATTGGTGGTGAAGGCTTGCGGG
>JBIKVI010000241.1:0-6879 GCA_044356935.1 Silvanigrellaceae bacterium
GCCTTTTCCTTATGCCCTCAAATAATTCCGGCAGCCTGCCTGGGGATCTGGATCAGGAAGGGAGACGGTTCACACAATCCGCCCAGTTCACGGCCCACCAACGCCAGCGAAACCCAGCACGACGGTGGCTGCTGAGCACGCCTTCAGCGTGCGTCCCTGGAATGGGGCACGCTGCCCCGCGCATGGAGTGCGATTTCCGATGAAGAACGCTTCGACCGGCTGGAAGCGTACGCGATCACCTACCTCGTGGAAGAGGTGTGGGGGGAGCAGAAATGAACGCGCTACCGGGGGCTGAGCTGCCCAGAAAGTTCGCTGCATCGGCACTGGAATCGACTTCCCACTTGACGTCACGTCATGGTATCGCACCGCACCGAGAAAGCTCCGCCTCACAACACGATCGGCTGGAACACCCCGAAGTCGGAGGATTGCGATCATGACGTCACTCACTCTCGTGGGATACTCTGGTGACTTGTGGCCTACGGAAGTCCTCACCTCATCCCTCCCGTCGTCATCGCAAGGTTTCGTGGAACCGCTCGAAGGGGGTGCCGGATGGGTGCATGCCCAAAGGCCTTCGCTCCGCAAGGTCGCTGCGCGGCGCGTGCAGCACGAAATCGGCGATCACTCCGCGTGTGGCGACTCCGAATTCTCATCGGCGCTTGCGGGCGTGGAGCGATGGCTGCTGACCCAAGCGCGCGAGAGCGCAGGAGGCATAGGCCAATTGGCTGTCGTTTCCAGGCTCGATGTCGCGTTGATTCGCCATCTCCCAGCCACGCGCCTCTTGGGCGCACTGAAAAAACGTTCCAAAACAAGAAGCCCGAAAGCACTTTCGCACCAGCTCGCATTCCTAATCGAGAGCCGATGGGAAGGGTATGCGCTCGCTCAGACACGTCATGAAAACCTTGCCATCAATGACATCTGGCCAAGAGGCGCCCCCTTGGGACGCAGGAGCCTCCTGGCCTCACTTGCGCACCGCGAAACCTTCGATGGCGTTTGCACCCTCATTCCCGCACTCATCGAGAACTTTGGCGTCCGCAGTGAGCGGAGCATGGGCGCACTCCCTCTTCTCCCGCCCGCCATCCTTTGGAAAGCTTGGGAAGAACTGGCCACCACGATTGCTCCGCGGCTGCTGTATCCTGCGGAGCTCTTGGTTGGCACGAGGCACGACAGGAACCTCGCCGCACTCACCGAAGCCCTTTGCCCGTTTCCTGGGGGCGAGGCGTTCTTGCGCGCCTTGCCACTGGTCGTGCGACTCTTGCTCTCAGTAGGGCGCGAGCTTCTTCGCGCGCACGCCCCGCTCGCTCAGGCAGGCCTCCGTCCGGAGGGAGTCTGCCATCCTGTGGACGTCCTTTTGCGCCCTTTCCTCGAAGCCTCATCGACTCCCCTGTCATGGAAGGTGTCCCGAACGAGCGCCTCGAGCGAAACCTCAGCAACGCAAACTTTGTCCCCCGAGTTTGAAACCCCGGGCGGCACCGTAAAAGGAGAAACTCGAAAGACCACCCTGGAGGCCCTCGTGGCAGGGAGCTCAGGCTTGGACATCTGCCCCATCACGGGCCACCTCAATGCGCACCCTTGCAACCCACCCATTCCAGGGTTCCTCGAGCGGGTCTGCGGCGCTGCAGAAGCTCTCCTCGAAACACGATTCGCCGACTTCGCGACACCGGAGTTCCTCGAACGGGGCGCCGTCACTCCTTCTTCGCACGCAGCCACCACCGTCGAGTGCCTCGGTGGCAACGCCGTAACGGGACGAACGAGTTCCATCGCCGGAGTCTTCCTGCGGTTCCCTGTGTACGTACGCGACGACCTCCAGCTTTCCCTCCTTGAGGGCCAAACGGACCTCGACGCCACCGTAGGATTGGAGCGCGTTCCCTCGACTCTGGGCGTCGCATGCGATGGCCGCGCACTCGTGGAAGACGTCCGCAGCGGATGGCTCATGGATGTCGATTCCGCACCCCGGGACGCTCTCATGCGCGCGCTGCGATGCGCTTCAAGCGAGGATGAAAGAAACAAGCTCCACGAACTCCTCGCGACCTGGGGAAACCTCGAGGTCGTTCCCAGGGCCTATTTCGTCGTGGGAGGTCGGGAGTGCGAAGCCCAGGAGTTCCTTTCCGCCGCGAAGGTCGGCGACTCCTACGTGTTCCCTTGGGGCGCGGCCATCGCGGAGCCAACCTACCAGAGGCATCTGGAATCCTACTTGACCCGCAAGAAGGCTCTCGTGCGCTTGGGTCACCTCACCATGGCCAAACTTGGCGCGCTCTCGTCGTTCCTCGGCTTCCGGCCTGTTTCGTCGTCCACCAATCCCATGGAGTATATCCGTTCCCTCGAGTTGTGTTGGTCCTCGGAATCGCGTGCTTTGGAAACCGCCCTCGTGCAGCGCCTCGAGAGTTTCCTCTCTTCGGGCCAGGCCGATGCCGGCTTCGAAATCCTGCGCCCCTACCAACGCAACGGCGTCGCCTGGATCGTCGCGCGCTGGATGCAGGGATTGGGCGCATGCCTCGCCGACGAAATGGGGCTCGGAAAAACCGTTCAAACCATCTGCGCTCTGCGGGCGTATCGGGTCGCGACCGAGGGCCAGGGGCGTGACTCCGCGCGCGCGCATCCGCATCTCGTAGTGTGCCCCAAGTCGGTTCTCGACGTGTGGGCCCGCGAATGCGCGCGCTTCGCGCCCGAGTTCGCGGTGAAGGTCGTGCGCCAAGCAGGCGAGCTCGAAGCCAATCAGCTGCAAGGCGTCGATATCGTGGTCACGACATATGCCCGCGTGCGGCAGTCGTTGATGCATTTTTCGCAAAAGCCTTGGGGAACGCTGGTTCTCGACGAAGCCCAGACCATCAAGAATGCCGCGACGGCCACAGCGGAGGCGCTTCGTACCATCCCCTGTGACCATCGGCTGGCCCTCACGGGCACTCCCATCGAGAACCACGCGGGAGAACTTTGGAGCATTGTCGATTGGCTCAATCCGGGGTGGCTCGGCAAGTCCCACGACTTCCAAGCCTTCACTCGAATGGCACGAGACCCGGAAGTCGCGCGCATGTCGCTTTCCCCGATTCACGAAGCGCTACGCCCCATCCTCCTCCGTCGTTTGAAAACAACCCCCGGCGTCGATGTGGCGCTGCCGCCAAAAACGTACCACACGATCGCCTACACCCCTGCGCCTGAACAACTCGACGTCTACTCGGTCCTGATTGAAATCGCTGTTTCGCAAAGCGAGGAGCTGTCCCAGTTCAAGGCCGCGGCGTGCTTCTTGCGAACCATTCTCCTCGCGCGCAAGCTCCTCAACCATCCGCGTTGCTTTTACGTGGGCGACGAGGAAGACGCCCTAGTCACACACGATGACGCCGATCGCGAGTTGCAGTCGCGCCTCATTTCACTTGCTCGCACCAAAGGCTGCCAGGGACGTTTGCCCACAACGTCTCCCTCCTCGGCCGCATCGAATCAAAGGCTCGCAGCACTCACTGCCCCTAGCGGGAAGTTGACCGCATTGGCGGAGCTGCTTGAAAACCTGTCGTGCGCCTCCGGTGGCGTCCTCATCTTCACGCAGTTCCACTCGTCCGCGGACCTCGTCCGCGAGGTGGCGCGCGAGCTCTCACCTGAAGCCTGGGCTGACGTTCCTTATTTGCATGGCGGAACGACGACGGAGCAGCGCAACGCCATGGTAGCGGCGTTCCAAGACAAGTGTGCAAGCCGGGACGCCAACGTCGACGCGGCGTCCGCGCCAGCCCCCCTACTGGTGGTCAGCCTGCGCGCGGGAGGTACGGGCATCACCCTGACGGGTGCGCGTTCCGTGGTGCACTTCGACCGCTGGTGGAACCCCGCCGTGGAAGCGCAGGCCACCGACCGGGCTCACCGCATCGGCCAGAAGAATGCAGTTACCGTCTATACTTTCGAAGCCCCAGCCACCTTGGACGAGTCGCTCACCCGCATGCACGAAAGCAAGCGGAGCCTCGCCGACGATCTCCTCGGGCTGTCGAGCGCGGGCCAGGCGAGTCAGTTCCTGCGTGGGCCCGAGGGATTTCTCGAACTCATGGATCCCCAAGGCCTCTTCCAGGCGCGGGTTTTGGGCGCGCTTGGACAAAGGAGTTCCTCGTCCGTTCGCATGGCCGACGCGTAGGCGCTCCCGGCTTCATCGACCTTCATCGTCCATCGCGAGGCAGTCCCATGCGCCCTGTCACCTTCCATCAAAACCTTCCCACCGTGAATGTGGCCGTCGCGGGTGAGGACCCTCTTCTTGCGCATTTCCTCGACGCCACGCTCGAAGCCTTTCCGCCTGGGCGAACGAGTGGCCTGCGCCTGCCCCTCATCCGCGAGGGCATGGCGGTTTCGTTGGGCCTTACGGACCCCTATGCGGTCGCGCGTCGCAAGCCCACCACTCCCGAAGTCGGAGTGGTGTTGCACGAGGTCAGGCAAGCCTTGCACGCCTGGCCCAACGAACCCCAAAACGACTTTGGCATCCCGACGTCGTTCGAACTGCACCCCTTGCGTAAACAGCTCCTCCAGTTCCAGGCGGCGCTCGCGAAGGAATCTCCTTCACGACTCTGCGAGGTCATGGGATTCGCCTCCCTCCAGCACAGGCCAGGCGTGGCTGTCGAGGCTCTTTTTTGTGGTGCCACGAGCCTCACTCTCAGACCCGACCTCTCCCTCCATGCCCGAGCCGAGGAAGATTTCCTCCACACTTATTGGAAGAGTTTCCTCGAGGATGCGCCAACGTTCCTCGCCAATGCCTCCACACAGGAGTACCTGGATGCAAGGCTCTGGCTCGCAAAAGGAGAAGCGGACACGCCGGGTGGCGATTTCCCTTTCAAGCTTCAGGTGGTCACGCTTCCTGCCGCTGTAGCCAACTTCTCGCGGAGCCTCGTGCGTGCGCGCACGGACTTCACCCATGCCGGTCGCGTGCGGGCCCCCGGACCTTCCAAGTTCTTCGCGGCTCTCGCCGTCGTCGAATCCACTCTTCGCAGGCTGCCTTGCGCCTTCGAGGCGCCCGTGGCGTCGGCAACAAGTCCTTCGCGGCTCATCGCCCAGGGAGCCACCGACGCCTTCCGGTCGTTCCTGTGCACCGATCCTATTTTCACGGGTGTTTTCCTTGGAATCCTGCGCGTCCAGGCCGTGGACACGCAAACGCTCGTGCTCGGGCTCGAACCTCGATTCATGACACGCGTTTTGGGGCGGCGCATAGCCGCTGCCTCCGCGAAGTCACTCACATTCTCGAGCCCCGCGGATGCGACGAGGCCCCAATGAAAGTCAATCGTGTAAAGTTTCGAACACTCTCGTTGTTGGAGGTCACATGAATGCCACCCCCCGATCCAAAGCGCTCGCGCGTCTCGACGCCTTGTCGGCACAGATCGCATATCACCTCTTCAAGCTCGTCTGCTGTGAAGATCCTCGCGGCGAATTCCGAGTTGGCTGGCTCAAGGAACTCAATGCCTGGCGCGGCGAGTTGTTCCTCCTCGGGAAGTCGAAAATGAAGTACGGAAATTACTCTGTGGAAGTCCTTCTCGAGCACATCTTCGAGCACCATTGCGACGATCCAGCCGCGCTCTCGGCGTGGGCGCGGGCCGACGACCTGACCGTCGTTCCGAATCGCTTTTCACTTCTGGAGAGCGAAGTCGTGCTTTTCTGTGAAGCATGTATCTCGGGTGAAAAGTACGAGCTTTCCAGATAAGCTAGAGAGACATGCCATCGTGTTACTTTATTCGCAGCCGAGGGGGAATACGCAAGGACCTCACGCACGAAGTCCGCGCCCGTTCCGGCCCCGCCGATGATACGCAGGCGCTCGCTCGCGAAGCGCCCTCAGGCCCTTGAGGTCCTGCGCCGAGACGCTCTCCTTCGCCTTGACCTCTATGGCTATCTTTCCGTCGAGCAAGAAATCGACCTCAAATCCCGACGTCGATCTCCAGTACTCGAGCGACGAGTGGAGCCTGTAGTCACAGGCGGCCTTGAGCTCCAAGTGCACGAGGTGCTCGAACGAATCGCCGAAATCCTTTCCGCGCTTAGTGACCGATCCTCTGCCCGCAAGGTAACGAGCCACTCCCACGTCGAAGAAATAGAATTTCGCCGTGGACATGGCTTTGCGTTTCCGCGACCCGGTCCACGCGGGTAGCTCATGGACCAAAAGTGTGTCCTTAAGCACCTCGTACCAATCTACGACGGTCGTGCGCTTCACCTGCGCGTCCGATGCGAGGGTGGTGAAATTAATCTGCTGACCGTTGCAAAGCGCCGCGACTTCCAAGAAACGGCTGAACCCCGGAATGTTGCGCGACAGGCCCTCGGCTGCGACCTCCTCGCGCAAGTAGGTTCCCGCATAGTCCGCGAGATCCGCATCGGGTTCGTCTCCCAGGTAGATGGGGGGGAGAAGCCCGTGATTGAGGGCGCGAAGCAAGTCGAACGCTTCGCCGATTTCGCAGGTCACGAAGGGATGAAGGTGAGCGATACGGACTCTTCCGCCGAGCAGATTTGCGCCTTTTCGCTTCAACGCGCGCGCGGACGAACCCGTCAGAATGAAACGGACGCCATGCTCCTCGATAAGGAGGTGAACTTCGTCAAGCAGGGCCGGCAAGCGCTGGACCTCGTCTATGACCACAAGCTCAGGGCGTGGGGAGATTGCGAGAAGTTCCGTTCGTAGTTTCGTTGGGTCCGCGGAAAGTCTCCGAAAGACGGAGGCGTCGAGGAGGTTCCACTGGGGCGCCTCAGGGACCTGAGTCCTCAAAAGGGTCGATTTTCCCGTCTGCCTTGGACCAAGCAGCAATATCGACTTTTTTTCTGAGATATCAGACATTTTAAGGACTCTTGCTAAGAGCATCGCCGCCTCCGTCAAATTTCATGATATATG
The DNA here is from genome assembly GCA_044356935.1 of Silvanigrellaceae bacterium. Taxonomy (GTDB): domain Bacteria; phylum Bdellovibrionota_B; class Oligoflexia; order Silvanigrellales; family Silvanigrellaceae; genus JADCJN01. Next base: position 6,821 of record JBIKVI010000241.1, read on the forward strand.
ACGGGACTAGCGACGCAAGACGGCAGGCTCAGGTCCCACTGAAAGATTTTCACGGATGT
>JBIKVI010000243.1:0-6866 GCA_044356935.1 Silvanigrellaceae bacterium
GGAGTATTTCAAGCGTTTCTCGCAGGGCCACCCTATCGACCTCGACGTCGTGCTACGCAGCCGTTACCGCTTCATGCGGGGTGAGTTTATCGCGAATGCCAAGGAACGACTGGCGTCAGCTCCCGGCCCGGCTCCTCGCCCGCTTCAAGGTCTGAAGTAAACAGGGTCGTCGTAGAAGGTTGGCTGCTCGTTCTCCCGCACCCACCTCGGGTAACCAAGCACCGGGACCGGAAAGGCGACCGCCGTGTCGCAGGTAAGCGAACGGCATTGCAGCGCCTCCGCCGCGGCTGCGTCCAAACGGGCCAAACGCTCACCGAGCGGTTGCGAGTGAAAATCGGCGTCGACCTCAACGGCCAAACCAAGGGCGTGTTGACGACGGTAGCCCGTCAAAAAAGATTCGTGAATCCCGTGCCCAAAAACGAAGAACTCCATGGCCAAAGGCAAACGGGCGCGCGCGTCGAGGAAGAGTTCCCGCCATCGGCGCCCACGCAGCGCTTCGAGGAGCGTGGGGTCGGAGGACGCCACAATAACACCACCCTCGTCGAAATGAGTCAGGTAATCCTGCTCCGGAGTGCGCCTTCCATCGCCGGATGACGCCCCCCAGGGCAGAGACGCGATTCGCTCGTCGGCGGCCCAGAAGTGACGCGCGTTGAGCACGGCCTTGGTTCGGGGGAACGAGAGGAAACAAAGCGCATTGAACAGGTCGTGCCAGTTGGCTTCGCGAGTGAGGACTTCACCCTTGAGGAACTGCCGAGCCTGGTAGTCGCCATCGAGCAGGCTCTTGCCCTGCGCGTAGAAGGACCCCGCCGCTCCCACCGACGACGCAGCAGCAGCGGCCCGCGCTTTGCGGGCCGCCCTCACGGCGCGCGTCGAGGGCTGGGGAACGAAACGTAACGGAACACCGCACCCCGAAGTGGGCCTTCCCTCCGGCGAGGGAGGCAGCGCGACGAGGGCGGCGTTGAGGTCGTCGACGGAGATGCAAGGCGCGCCGTGCTCGACGGTCAAATCGCCCGACGCGGCGCCGGCCAGAGCGCTTCTGAGCGCATCAAGCGAGCGCCCTTGTTTCCTAGCGGCGGTTTCGACCAGCTCCCATGCGGGCAAAAGTGGCAGGTAGAGGGCCGGCAGTTCCCCAAAGTCAGGTCTACGTGTAGATTGGGGATTGAGGCGCATGCAGCCTTCCCCCGTGTTCGGGTCGCTCATCAGGACCGAACCCCAGGTGGAACGCTCATGCGGTCGCGGTTCGCGATGCGCACTTGTCCAATCCTGGCCCGGAAGGAAGCGTTATCCATGTACCTCGCCAGCCTCCACGTTACGCTCGACCTCGATCCGGAAGTGGCCCGCACCGACAGGGAGCGCGTCTTGCGCGCTTTGCGCGACAAGGTGAAGCAGGTGCATGGCTCGCGGGTATCGGTGCGCACCGACGACGATTCCGCCGTGGTCGTGGCCCTGCTCGATGACAACCTCGAACGTGCCAAGGCCCGCCTCGAAGAGATCACCGAACTGCTCGACGATGCCGGCCAAGCTCGCATCCTCACCTCCACGGGGCAGGTCTTCGCATGGTTCGAGGGGCGTTTTCAAGAAACGGCCGATAGCAAAGCAGAGTCGGGCGACGAAGACGACCTCGCGGGCGGACGCGGTCTCGGAACCTTTGGGAACGGTTTGGGCATGCGCGCCGGTTTCACCCCCAAGGAACGCCCCGAACGCACCATCGTTTACGCCGACGAAGACGAGGACGACTTCAATCGCTCCCCAGGGCCTAACGGCCGCCCCCTGGCTCCGACATCGCAGGGCCTCGGACGCCGCGGCCTGCGTATTCCCACTCGAAAGTAACGGTACCGGAGACCTCCGACACCGGTAACGACTGAACGCCCGCACGACTGGAAGCTATACTTCATGCAAAATCACCGGACACCCTTCAAGGCCCTCGCGACGCTCGCCGCGCTCGTGGCCACGGGCCTCGCGGTCCCCCTCTTCGTGGTTCCACGTTTCCTCGAAGGTTCGCGGGGACTGGCCAGTTCCGAGGCCGCGCGCTTGGCGTCGGCCAAGGGAGGAGCCTTCCTCACATGCTCGGCCGTGCGCGATCGCACCCGCGATTTCGTCAAACTTCACTACTCCGTGCGCAGGTTCGACGAGGAAATTTCTTCGCGGACCTTCGGCAAGTTCTTCCAGCTGCTCGATCCGGGCCGGAACTTTTTCCTCGCCAAAGACGTCGAGGCCTTCAAGGCGCAGGAACGCAAGCTCGGAGAGCTTATCGCGCGCACGGATTGCCGCTTCCTCTCCGACGTCTACGCCCTCTACCTCAAGCGGGTCGAGGAATCGGGCAAGCTCCTTTCCGAGGCGCTCGCCAAGGAACCCGACTTCACCCTCGACGAGATGATAGAAACCGATCGCAAAAAAATCGTCTGGGCACAAGACGAAGCCGAGCTGCGCGAACGCTGGCGCAAGCTGCTCAAGTTCAACGCCATGGGCATGATGGAAGCGGAAAAGGACTGGAAAACCACCTCCGAGCGGCTCGACAAGCGCTACGCCCTGGCACGCAAGTCCATGGCGGAGCGCAGCACCGATGATGTGCACGGCATTTTCCTCAACGCCTTCGCCCTCTCGCTCGATCCGCACTCGAGCTACTACATGCCCGAGGACCAGGACGAATTCAAAGTCGCCTTCTCGCTGCAGCTCGTGGGCATTGGCGCGTCACTCTCTCAGCAAGACGGCTACACGGTGGTCGAAGCGCTCATTCCCGGGGGCGCCGCCGTGCGCGACGGCCGCCTCAAGAAGGGCGACAAAATCGTCGCGGTCGATTCCGGCGACGGCAACGGCTTTACCGACGTGGTCGACATGGACCTCAGCAAGGTCGTCATGCTCATACGCGGCAAGAAGGACTCCCCTGTCGTGCTCCAGGTGTTACGCAAGAACGAGAAAGGCGAGGTGGCGCGCGAGCGCATCGACCTCATCCGGGAGGTCGTCCATCTCGCCGACTCCGAGGCTCGCAGCGACGTCATGAACGTGCGCGGCAAAAAGATAGGCGTCATCAACCTCCCCTCCTTCTACATCGACTACGCCGGCTCGCGCTCGGGCGACGATTACCGCAGCTCGGCAGGCGACATGGCCCGCGAAATAAGGAAACTCAAAACCCAGGGGGTCGATGGCATCGTCGTCGACCTTCGCCGTAACGGCGGTGGCGACTTAGGCGAATGCATCCGCATCACAGGCCTGTTCATCGACAAGGGTCCCGTCGTGCAGACCCAAGGTCGAGGAGGCGAAGTGGAGTCGTCCGACGACAAGGAGTCGGGCGTCGAGTGGAACGGCCCCTTGGCGGTGCTGCTCAGCAAGCAGAGCGCATCGGCTTCGGAGATCCTCGCGGGCGCCATGCAGGACTACGGACGAGGTCTCATCGTGGGCAACTCGCGCACCTACGGGAAGGCTACGGTCCAAAACGTCATCGAGGTGCCCGGATCCGGAGGTCGCGAGAGCGACGGTGCGGTGAAGGTCACCATCAGCAAGTTCTTCCGCCCCAGCGGCCGGAGCAACCAGGAGCGCGGCGTGCCTTCCGACGTCACCATCCCCGACATCTTCGATGTCGCCGACATCGGCGAGGGCGAGAACGACTACGTGCTGCCCTACACGACAATCCCACCCCAAAAGCATTTTTCGCCCCTGCAGGATCTCTCACCCATCGTACCTAAACTAGCTGAGCGTTCGAGCGCCCGCGTCAAGGCGAACGGCGCCTTCACCGAAGTCTTCGAGGCCATCGAAAAGGCCAAAAAAGACCGTGAGAACTCGCTGCTCTCGCTCAAAATCGTGCCAACCAAGAATGCCGCAGGCAAAGACTCCAAAGACAAGGTCGGCAAAGCCGACGGCGGCAAGGCCAAGCCGGGCTCGCCCCACTCCACCTTGGCCACTCCCAGCCCCGATTCTCCTGCCAGTCCAGCGTCAGGGGCAGAGGGACCCTTGGAAGCACAAGGAGCCGAGGACCCGAGCAAGGTCATTGCGCAAGGGGATCACCAGCTCAAGGAGGCTGGCGAAATCTTGGTGGACGGCTTAGAACTCCTCGGAAACAAAACCGACTGGACCCGCTAACCGACACCGCGCAAAGCGATCGCGCGCACAATCGGCCGGGCGGGCCAGAAAAAACTCCCATCCTCGAGGGGGCCCGCTCCCGCATGATGCTCCAGCCCAACGACGTCCACGACATCACCATCCTCGGCGGCGGTCCCACGGGCCTGTTCGCCGCTTTTTACGCTGGCTTGCGCAACGCGAGCTGCAAAATCATCGACTCTATGCCCGCCTTAGGAGGTCGCCTAACGGCGGTCTACCCCGAAAAGTACATCTACGACGTGGCGGGATTCCCCAAAGTCCTCGCGCGCGATCTCGTGGACAACTTGGTAGCCCAAGCCTCGGCCTATTCCCCAACAGTGTGCCTCGATGAAATCGCGCAGGGCTTGGCCAGGCGCGAGTCCGAAGGCGAGCCCGCTGGGCTCTTCGAGCTCACCACAGACAAAGGTCAGCACCTCACGCGCACCATCCTCATCGCGGCGGGCGTGGGGCAATACACGCCTAAAAAACATGGTGCACCCGGCGCTGCCGCCTTCGAAGGCAAGGGAATCTCCTACGCCGTCATCGAAAAGAAGGTCCACGCCGGCCGTCGCGTGGTCGTCTTCGGGGGAGGCGATTCCGCACTCGACTGGGCCAACGAGCTCGTCCCCCTGGCCGCCGAGGTCACGCTCGTGCACCGCTCCGAAAAGTTCCGCGCCCACGACGATTCCGTTCTCAAGTACATGGCCACGGGTTCCAAAGCGATCCTCAACACCGAATGCGTCGAGTTCCTTCCGGCGCCTAGCGGACAGGGAACCAGCGGCAACGAGGGGCGTCTAGGCGCGGTGCGCCTGCGCGACGTGGACACCGGCGAGGAACGTGTTGTGCCTTGCGACGACGCGGTGGTCATGTTCGGCTTCAATTCGAGCTTGGGCAAACTGCGCGAGTGGGGCGTTGAACTCGCCAAAGACGCCATCCTCGTGAACGACTGCATGGAAACCAACGTGCCGGGCATTTACGCGGCCGGCGACATCGTCGAGTACCGGGGCAAATTGAAGCTCATCGCCACGGGCTTCTCCGAGGCCGCCATTGCGGTGAATTTCGCGAAGACCTACATTAACCCCAAAGAAAAGGCGCAGCCCCTCCACTCCACCACCATCATGGAGCTCAAGGAGAAGCGCGAGGCGCGCCAGAAGTCCAACGCCTGACGCGCCTACCTCGGCGCGAACCGAGGAGGCCTCCCGTGAGTCCAGAGTCGCGAGCGTCCACCAACGACCACGCGCCCCTTGCCCCCTCCGGGGCCACGCCCGTCACGAAGAAGGAAATCTTCGGGTGGGCAGCTTTCGACTTCGCCAATTCGAGCTACACCACGGTGGTCATCACCGCGGTGTACTCGGGCTTCTTCACCCGCTGGATCGTGCCGGAAGGGTCCTCGATGCGCGACTCCTGGTGGAGCGTGGCGATGATCGCCTCCACCCTCGTGGCCGTGGTGCTCGCGCCATTGGTCGGCGCGGTGTCCGACCTTTCCGGACGCAAAAGAGGCTGGCTCATGGCCAGCGCCGTGGGCTGTGCTCTGTTCACCATGTCGCTCGCAACGGCGGGCCCGGGCGATGTGCTCCTGGCCGTGGCCCTCATCGCGCTTTCCAATGCATGCTTCATGCTCTCGGAGAGCTTCTGCGGGAGCTTCCTGCCCGATGTGGCCAACGAACGGAACATGGGGAAAATCTCCGGCCTCGGCTGGGGTCTTGGATACTTCGGCGGGCTAGCGAGCCTGGCCGCCGTGCTCGCCATCACAACCACGGCCCCCCCCACCGAAGGAGTCGCCGACGCCGCCACGGCAGCGGCCATCGTGGGCGAACACCGCATGGCCATGGTCGTCACGGGGATCTTCTTCCTCGCCGCCTCGCTGCCCACCTTCCTGCTGCTCAAAAACCGCGGCAGCGCCGCGCCCGGCTTCGAACGCGCGTCCTTATGGGAACTCGCACGTGCGGGTGCGTCACGCCTCGCGCGTACGGTGCGCGAAGCGCGCGAGCACAAGGTGCTCTTCCAGTTCCTCATCGCGTTCATGGTGTACATGGCGGGCGTCGACGCGGTCATCAAGTTCGTGGGCATCTACGCTACGGCAGAGCTCGGCTTCGTGACTTCGGATCTCGTGAAGATGTTCCTCGTCCTGCAGATTTCGGCCGCTGCGGGTGCCCTCGGCTTTGGTTTTCTGGAGTCACGCCTAGGCGCCAAGCGCACCGTGATGCTCACACTCTTCTGGTGGATAGGTGGCATCCTCGCAATATTCTTCCTCGACAACTTGGCGAGCGCCGCAGGCCTCGACCGCAAGAACATGTTCTTGGTTGTGGCTCTCATCGCGGGAAGCGGCCTGGGCAGCGTGCAGAGCTCGAGCCGCACGGTGGTGGGCCTGCTCGCTCCAAAGGAACGTGCGGCCGAAATGTTTGGCTTCTGGGGCCTGTTCGGGCGCGCCGCCACGCTCTTGGGCACCACCTTCGGATTCGCCTCCGACGCCCTCGACTCGCGGCGCTTCGCGCTCCTGCTCGTGTGCGGGTTCTTCGCCGTTGGCGCCTTGCTCCTTTGGCGCGTGCCGATTGAGCAAGGAATCAAGGCGCGGCGGGGGTGAAGGAACCTCCGCAGCGTGACTCACCGGCCTACGCCAGCGATGTTGCCGATTGTCACGGTATGCAGTCGTCGGTGAGGAGACTATTTGGCGGGCAGCGTTTTTTGGGTTTGTTGTCTTGCCTATCGGAAGGGGCCGGAGGCGGGGTAGTCTTCACGGTTGGATTGCTCTGAGCAGGAGGTTGCGTTTCTCCTGTTTGCCCATCGCTCGC
>JBIKVI010000244.1:0-6863 GCA_044356935.1 Silvanigrellaceae bacterium
TTGTACCCTTCGTCGAAAGGGGGATCCTTGCGCACCCACACGGTCCCGAAGTGCGTCAGGGAGGCCACGCCTCCGACGATGGGATCGACACGAAAGCTCTCGGTCGACGTTTCCAAAATGCGCCTACTGCGAGTGACGACGACGTCGGCACCCATGATGCCCACGTCTTCCGCATCGCACCAATGGACTTCCCAATGAAGGGCAAGAGCGGCCTCGGCCAGCGCCAGGCTGGAGTCGCTTGCCGGCTTTAGAAGATCCAGGGAATCGCCCACGATGAGGACGCGTCGAGGGGCATGGGCGTCGGGTACGCGGGAAGTCATTGGGCCTCCGGAGGTGTGGAGCGCGAGCCCATGGCGCAGCGCGCGCACCCGAAGCTGGCGTTTGCGAGAAAGGGGGCGATGGGGCAAAAGGAGTGTTCACACGACCCATAGCAAGGAGACGCCATGATCGACTACCGCCGTCTGGGGGCCATCCCGCCCAAGCCGCATACCATCTTCGAGGTCGATGGGAAAATGGTGGCCGAGCACGTCTTCACGCGCGACGGCTTTAGCGACCTGTATTCGATTCTCTACCAGCGCCGCGCGCCCACCCACGAAACATCGGCCCAAAGTTGGACGAACCCCAACCCACACTTTCCGAGTGCGCCCCGGGAAGGAGTCATGCCCGGCGAACTCCTGCGCCGCCATGTCAAGACGCAGGCCGTGCCCGCGGGCGGAACAATGCTCTCCTCGCGAGCGACCCTTTTCGTCAACGCCGATTGCACGGTGGGCGTCGCGAAGCCCGATAGGGCTTGCGAGTCGTTCTTCGTCAACAGCGATGCCGACGAGCTGTACTTCGTTGCCGAGGGCGGTGGAGTCCTGCAAACGGTGTTCGGTGAAATCGACTATGTGGCGCACGACTATCTCTACGTCCCCAAGGGGGTTGCGTATCGTTTCCTGCCGCGCGGACCCCAGAACCTTTTGGTGGTCGAGGGCTCCAAGTCGTTCGGTATTCCACGCGAGTTCCGCCATCCCCAAGGCCAGCTTCGTCTCGACGCCCCCTACGGGCATCGCGACTTCCGGGGGCCGAGCCGCTTGCTCGAGCTCGCGTCCAACGAGAATTTCGCGTTCGTGGTGAAACGATTCGGGGCCCTGAGCCGACGCGAGTACACGGAGTTCCCTTACCAGGTCGTTGGTTGGGACGGGTGGGTCTATCCTTTCGCGTTCGCAGTGGGCGCCTACCAACCCAAAACGAGCACCATACACCTGCCGCCGTCCATCCATTGCGCCTTCTCCGCGCAAGGGTTCGTCATCATGAATTTCGTTCCCCGCATGGTCGACTACGGCAAGGGCGCCATTCCTTGCCCATATCCGCATTCGAGCCCCGACTGCGACGAAATCCTTTTCTACGTCGAAGGGAACTTCACGAGCCGCAAGGCCATCGGCCAGCACTCCATCAGCTTCCACCCCGCCGGTATCCCACACGGGCCCCATCCCGAGAAGTACGAGGCGAGTATTGGCCACAAGGAAACCAACGAGCTTGCCATCATGGTGGATACGTTCGGACCGCTGCGCATGACCCTCGCAGCCGAGGCGTTCGACGATCCCACTTATCACTACACGTGGAACTCCACCGAACACCTGTGAGGATTGGGAGACCCGGTGCGCCGGTGCCGTCTGCGTGGTAACATTCGCGGGTAACAACGCCTGGAGTAGCCATGATCGCACCGAGCAGCGCACCGAGCAGCGCAGCGACAGGACCAGCCGAAGGAGCGCCGCCCTGGAACCTCGTACTCACGGGCGGAGGCACGGCTGGTCACGTCTGGCCGCATTTCGCCGTCGTCGACGACCCCTCGACTCCGCTTGGGGAAGCGGTGGCTTGCGGCCGGGTGAAGGTCCATTACATCGGATCGTACGATGGCATGGAGCGTGACATCGTGCGCGAGTCCGCGCCCAACTGGGTCTACGTGGGCATCGCGACGGGCAAGCTCAGGCGTTACTTTAGTTGGCGTAATTTCACCGATGCGCTGCGCGTCCTCAAGGGCCTCGTCGACGCGTTCCTCGCCGTGGGCCGCGCGCGTGCCGATGTCGTCTTCTCCAAGGGGGGCTTCGTTTCAGCGCCCGTCGTGTGGGCGGCTTGGCTGCGCGGGGTCCCGGTGGTCATCCATGAGAGCGATGCCACGCCCGCCCTAGCCACCAAGCTCACGGTGCCCTTCGCTTACCGGGCGCTCGTGAGCTTCCCCCAAACGTTGCAGTGGATGCCCCCCCTTTTCCGTGAGCGCGTCGTGCCCGTCGGATTGCCCATGCGCGCGAGCCTCCTGCGAGGCGATCGGGCGGTGGCTCTCGCCCACTTCAGGTGCGACACCTCACGCAAGACGCTTTTGGTCTTCGGAGGCAGCTTGGGAGCTGAGGCCCTCAACCGCCTGGTAGCGGGCGCGCTGCCGGAACTGTGCGCCCGCTATAACGTCATCCACGTCGTGGGAAAGGGGAAGTCCTTCGACGCGCCCGGGTTAGTACGTTACCAGCAATACGAGTTTCTCAAGGAGGATATGGCTCTCGCGTACGCCGCCGCCGATCTCGCGCTGTGCCGGGCGGGGGCTAGCAGCGTCTTCGAATGCGCCGCCCTGCGCCTGCCTATGATTCTCGTGCCCTTGGGCCTCAACCAAAGCCGCGGCGACCAAATCGTCAACGCGCGATTGTTCGAGCAGTCCGGGTGGGCGCAATGGGTGCGCGAGGAGGAGCTCGATCCGGCCCGTATCGTTTCCCTTGTCGATGAGGCCATGGCCGATCTGCCCGCGCGGCGACGAAAGCTCGAGACCGCACCTGGAAGCGAGGCGGCACCGAAGGTCGCGACGCTCTTGTTGTCCCTTATGGCCAGGAGGAACTCACCTTGAGCACCGAAGCGGAAGGGATCGAGGAGCCCGCATTCGTTATGGAGCGTTCCGCGGGAGATCTGACCGACGTCGTCGGTGCCCTGTTACCCTACGTCGCGCCAAAAACCTGGCTCTTCCTCGAGGGTGATCTCGGCGCTGGCAAAACCACATTGGCGGGGGCCCTGCTGTCGGCCTTGGGGGCTCCCGGAGAGGGAGGTAGCCCCACCTTCGGTTTGTTGCATGCTCTCAACCTCCCTCGGGCCGTAGCAGGCGTGGCGCGCATCCTGCACCTCGATCTTTACCGGCTCAAGGAAGGCCGTGAGCTTTGTTACCTCGGTCTCGAGGCGGAGTTTGCCGCGAATACCTGCGCTCTTTTCGAATGGGCGAGCGTGGTTGAGCCCGAGGACTGGGAGGCCTTTTTCGTGACGACGGGGTGTTCGCGCCCTCGGGCGGTCCATGTGCTCACCATCGAACGCGCGGGCCCTAGCGGGTCGTCAAGGCGCTACGCTCTCACGCGCATCGCCTGACCTCACCTCCCTCGTGGCTTGTGCGGGCAAGGTCGGATTCCCAACCCTCCCGGGCGTCCAGTGCCGGGTTGTTCCGGCGCGTTTGGAATAGGCTTGGAGAGTCACTGCTTCGCTCCTGCCAATCATGCCCAGGGGAGAATCGCACCATGAAAAGACGCGTCCGCGCGATCACCGCGGCCGGGCTCGCCCTGGGCGCTGCCTTCCCGTTGGGAAGTTGCCGTGCACGCGACTTCGGCGAAAAAACTGCGAATTCAGGTAGTAAGTTCGACGCGCCTGGGTCCTCTCCCTTCATGCCTGGCACATCGTTCGATCCGAGGCGTGCCCGAGGCCGCGACATCCGAACCTTCCGCGCCGTTGGCCTCGCGCGCGAATCCTGCGTCCTTCCACGTCCGTTTCCCGGTATCGCCTACGCCCCTTCCGACGCGGCCACGGAGGAGGCCCTGTGTCGTCTCGACTTCCACGGGACTCGCACGGTGCTCTGCCCTCGCGTTGACGGGACGTTCCCCGCTGTTGAATTGCATGTCCGTGCACCGGTTCCCACCGGAGTTCCTGACGCGGGCGGACAGTGCGTTGGGGTGGATGCGCTTTCGCGTGTCGCGCGCCTCGAGCCTGGCGTTTCGTGCGCGTTTCCGGGTGCGGTTCTCGGAGCCTACCATTTGACCCGCATTTTGGGCGCTCACGGGCTCGCACCCGTGGCGGTGGCTAGAACGCTGGACACCAGGGAGTTCGAGCCCGTAGCGGCTGGCGGCCAGGCATCATCCGTTCCCGGAAGTCTCCAGAACCTGCTCTGGAGACGATTGCAGGAATCCAACTTTGGGCGGACAGGTTCCCATGCTGTCGATGGGACACTTTTCGGAGCGCTTGTTGCGCTCCCAGGGGGATTCGAACGCTACTCAGCCCTCAACGTCTCCGCTTCCGACGGCGCACTGGCGCGCCTGCGATTTTTCGCAACGCCCGAAGCCGCTCGCGTCTTGGACGCGCGCGAAGTGGGCATCCTCGCGCCGCGCGATCTCTCCATGGCGGCGCCTATCCTGCAGCAGATGCGCGACGTGTCCGACCTCGTTGTGCTCGACCACCTCCTCCAGCAACAGGACAGGTTTGGCAATTTGTATTCCCAGGAGTCATGGGCTTGGATCGATGCCCAAGGCCGTTACGCCATCGCCGCAATGCCCCGAGGTCCCTCGGGCGAGGTCATCGCCCGCAAACCCCATCCGGAGGCGGTGCCTCTTCGGCGTATGGTGATCCTGGAACACGCCTGCGCGCGTCCGGGCAATCCCAGCGCCTTCACTCTCGATGACATCGCCCGCTTGCGGCACATGAGTCCCGAGACTTACGCGCGTTTACGTTACCTTGCGGCGACGTTCCGCTCGGGGCTAGCCCAGCGATGGTTCGCAGATGAGACGCTCCTCGATACGCAACCAGCGCTTGGGGCAGAAGCCGGGGCCGCCGGTCTCGGACGGCGCGTGGTGGCGGCCGCGGAAGTCCTCGAGCGACGCTGCCGCTCCGGAGAACTCCTTCTCGACCTGGACGTTTCCGCCCACCTCGCGCGCAGGAACCTTCCCCATCGTATTGGTGGGCTTTGCGATGGCATCCACGCACCCGTTGCCGAGGGAATGGAACACGCCTTGCGCGCGCCGCTGCCAATCGACTCCGCGCTGGCGCTCCACGCAGCTGTGCTCGCTCCTGCGCAGAGTGCCATCGGTTCTGCGGGGGATGGGGAATCCGCGCAGGGAACCGCATCTTCCGGCCGCACGTGCCGAGTCGTCGTTCGGAGTGCCCGCGTGCGCGCGGCTCCCGACGCGGGCGCAGAGGTGGTCGCGGGCGTTACGAAAGACATGCGCGTTGCTCTCGAGGGCCCCGCGGCCAAGGGGTGGTTGCGCGTTCGCGTCGAGGGTGCGTCCGAGTCGGCCTACGTGAGCAACAGGGTGGTTGAGAAAGCGTGCCGATCCCCAGGCGGATGAGGAGAACTCTAGGTCTAGCCTCATTCAAGCGCTTTGAGACTCTCTGCCTTCAACGCGTCGCAACTCATTTTGTACGACTCTTTACCTTCCATTCCGATGTCGAATCTGTTTACGAGGTACTCGAACACGTCGGCATTGTCTCCATCACCCGGATTCACCACGAAGTCGAAAGTGTCGCTACCGCGACCGGGCCAGAAGTCTGACGTCCATGAAGCCGGATCGAGGCCCATACGTTCCGCTACGAAGCGAAGGTCAAGGGATGAGGAATACGCTGACGTGACACGAGCCAAGGTGTCCAGCCCCGTGTGAGGGTGGAGTGGTCGATTCGAACCCGGAAACTTCTCGGCATCGAACGCATTGTCCATCACCATTTTCTTCAAGCGTGCCTTGGCAAAACGATCTGCGAGACTCGTCCACTGACTTTGAGCTTCGCGTTCGTCGGGAAAGAACGATGGAATGTTCGGACATTTTTTAAAAACCGCATTGAGGATGGGTCGGTGTTGGTCAAGACGCGCTGATGAACTCAATTGATACTGCGCGCGGAAGAAGTTGAACAATGAAACATGCTGGCCAAGACGAAAGTTTGCATCCCCAGGGACTCGCAAGGTCGGCGAGGTCGTCTTATCGCAGAGTTTCCCGATACTGCCCATTGCCACGTATTGCGGATCGAACTTCAGCTTCGAAAAGCGCCCTTTAGGCAACTCATTGCAAACAAACCCGCGCAACTGCTCGTATTCGCCGGGCCGTCCAGCCGCATCCGTGAGATCGTTGTGCGCGCCGTAGGACCCTGCCCATTGGTTGTAGTTGCCCCATATGGGACGCACTGGATTCCCATGACAAGACGCGCAGCCTGTCGGGTCTTCATCCACCTCTCGTCTGCCGCTTTTGTAGCTCAACACTCTTGGCAAGTAACGCGTGCTCTTCGGGTCGAATTCCAAAATCTCCATTCTTTGTCCGAACTCTTCGTTCGTCTCGTCGCCGATGATCCCAAGGAAGAGATAGCCGCCCGAAAGAATGACTCGGGGCTTGCTCGGCGTTACGCTGCCCGCCTCTTTGCTGCGGCTATGTGGCACGAGAACCGGGTTCTGCAGCATTGGGGAGAACCGCGGGTTCTGACTCATGGCGAAAAGCAAATCATCGAGCGAACCAACAGCCTTCTCGTCCGCCAGCGCGAGGAGATCCGCGAAGCCGACGGCAATGCTCGGATCGAAAGTGAAATCATAACTCGTGAACTCCTGGATGTGCGTCCCAACAGCTTCCGATTGGGATTTCAGTCCTCCAGGCTGGGGGTTGAACTGCCGTTTTTTGCACGCGCTTAGCGCTGAAATAGAAAGAATAAGTCCAGAAAGTAACACGTGGATAAATGGCAGCATGCGATTGCCATCGAAATTTCCCCGTGTTTCGCCGCTCCAACTACCGCGGGCGGCATCATGAGTATTGAACTCCGCGGGCGTCGTTCGTAGGACCGCCATCTCTTCGTTGGCTTTCGGGGGCGCCCTCCTCACATACCCGCATGTATGCTGC
>JBIKVI010000245.1:0-6841 GCA_044356935.1 Silvanigrellaceae bacterium
CGAAAGTCCCCGCCGGAACCGGGGAGAGGTAACGACGGAGGCACTGCGACCGTCGCGCTGACCGGCACGGTAAAGACAAACTCGACGACTCCCTCGGGCTTTTCAGGAGTTCGCACGGAACGGCACTGAATAGTACCGCCGTGCTGGAGGATGATCCGCTTCGCCACCGCGAGGCCAAGCCCAGTGCCCCCCCTTTTTCCATGCGTGAAGAACTCTTCGAATAAGCGTGCCGTATGCTCTTCTGCAATGAAAGAGCCAGAATTCCCGATGCAGAATTCCACGAAGCCTGGGAGTTCCCGGGTCCAGATCCAGAGACGTCCCCCAGCGCCCATCGCTTGGATCGCGTTGTCGAGGAGGTTCCCGAACACCCGACCGACCCGGACGGTATCGACACGAACAAGGTGCCGATGGCGGAAGTCGTAGGTTATCTCCACTTCGGCGCGCGGGTGGACACGGAACGATTCCGTGAGCGCGGAGGCAACGAGGGCTTCAGGCGCCGCATCCTCGAGCAAGGGCGGGGTGGTGGATCCGATTTGCATCACGTCGAGAATGAGCCCTTCCACGCTGGCCACGGCCTGTCGCACTTCCGGCAAAGCCTCGACAAGGAAACGGCGCGCATCCGCGTCCGACTCGGCCGCCTCCACGGAATGGATGATGGCATTGAGCATGGAGAACGGCTTGCGAACGTCGTGCGCGAGCGCCTGAGTCGTGCGAGCCACGGCCTCGTGCGAGGCTGCGATCTCGAGGGTGTCCAAGTAGGCGCTCAAGGATGCGCGCAGGGAGGAGATCTCGGTGGACTCTTTCGTGTCGGACTCTCCAAAGTTAGCGCGCACGGTCTCGACGGCGGCGTCGCCCCCTTCCTTGGCGCGCTCCATGAGGCGCGTGATTCGACGCAGGGGCTGAACCTGCCGGCGTGCGGTCACAAACACGGCGATGCCGCTGAGCGTCGCCGCTAGGAGACCGAATGCCAAGAGCGCGGCCGTCAAGCGCCCGGCGATTCCCCGTGCGGTTTGTGGGACGAGGGCCACGCGCAGCTGGGCGCAAGGTGTTTCGCGCTCCGGGCAAGACACGGGGAAGCCCACGAGCAGGACTTCCTCGCCTTTGCGGACCTTCTCCTTGAACTTTGCCGCCATCGCCTCGTTGGCGCGGAACTTCACGGAAACCGAACCGTCGAATTTCAACGGCAGCGGTTCTTCCCATTCCAGCTTGCGCGCGCCGATGTCAGGGGAGTTGATTCCGTCGATGCCGACGTCGATCTCCCCCGAGCCCTTCACAATGTAACTGTAGACGATATTGGGGCTCTCGCTCAGGAACCTCTGCTGGGTCTCGAGGTGGAGGAGGTTATCCTGTTGGTAAAAGTAACCAAGCGTCCAGGTCGTGAAGCGCTCGGCATAGTGAATGCCCTCCTGCACGACCTGCGCCTCGATCTGTTTCTTTTGGATGGCTCCGAAGACGAGCGCCGTGGAAAGGACGCAGAGGCTACCCACGAGCGACGAGAAGACGGCGATTCGAGCAGGCAGAGAGCGGATGCGGAGACGGTTGCGCATAGGTCACTCGCCACGCAGCGACGTAAGGAAGTAGCTGCACTCCTTCTTGCCTTCGACGTCGCACAGCTGAAGGGGACCTCCCAAGCTGACCGGAATGGGCTTGCCGTCGAAGCCCACGACCACTCTATGCTTCGCAGCGTCCGAGAGGGGTTGCGATTGCCCCGTGAGGAAAGTGACGGTGGCCCCGCGCTTGCGTGCTTGCCCCGCGCGCTCCGCACGACCTCCCTTTCCCCCGGGAGGTGGTGGGAGCAGGTCGTCGACGTGGCAGAAAGTAAGGCGGCCCTTGAGCTGGCGCGGGGGCTCGTCCTTCCTTTTGCCACGTGGATAGGAAATTTCCCCTTGGACGGTCTTGGCGCACCGACTGGCCAAGGTGCGTGCGTCAAGGATTTCGGAGCCCACCTGCAGAGCCGCGGACGGCTGACCAACCACGATGGCCGAAACCCACCAAGGCCACCAAGATTGTTCCGACAGGTAGGGCACCGACTTCGTATCGGTGAAAGCCATGGAGGGAGCCCCTTGGCGCCATCCCATGACCTTCCCTCCTTCGGCGGACACGAGCATGGCGTGAGAGGCCATGGCATCGGCCAAGGGGAGCGAGACCGTATAGGCGTCCCGTCCGATGAACGACACGGTCTCGTTTCGAAGCGAGGTGAGAGCACTGGGTTTCACTCCGGCCAACCCCAGCAAACGAGGAAGGTCGATTCCCGTGAACGTTTTTTTGAGTCCTTTGGGATTCACGACCTTGTGCGGGTGCACGAACGTCGCCTCGTGGCCCTTGATCTCATCCGACAGCTTGGTCAGGGTCCGGGTCGCCAAAACGCCTCGCGCCTCAACGTGGAGGATGATGGCTGAGACGTCTCGACTCGACGAGGCTCTGGCTTGGGTGCTGCATGCGGCTCCGAAAACCAAAGCAACCAACAGCCGTGAGACGTGAATGAATGAAAACAAACAAGCCGTAGGCAAGGCAACATGCGGCATGGTGAGGCTCGATTGAGGAGAATGGGTTCGGACCACCCATGGTACCACGCGACAGCGCGCCATGCATCGGGCCTTTCCCCCTGCGAGCGCGCCATGCTAACGTCTCGACACGCCAGGGGAGGTCGCACGCGTTGCAGGGTTTCGAAGGCCAAGTCATTTCCAACATCATCGACGCCGAGCGGTACGTGCGCATCGCGCTCGCCGCGGCGTTCGGACTCGCCTTCCTCGGAAACGCTCTTCTGCTCACACGCGGGGTCGAGCCCTCCCCCCTCGGGAACCGCTCGGGTGCCAGTTCCGAAGGGGACCAGGGCACGCCCCGTCTGCGCCTCGCGAGTCGACTGGCGTTTCAGCTCGGCACGGCGTGCGCGGTTGCGTCCGCCACGCTCGCTTTGGTGAACCCCCTGACGTCGGTGTCCAACCTCGTCTACCTCGGGGTGGCCCTGGTCATCGCTCTCGCCACCCTTGCCACCGACCGCGCCGCGCGCGGGGTCCCTGCCCTCGCATTCCTTTCGAGCGGCCTCATCTGGTTGCTCGCGGTGGGGGCGGCCTATTTCGCGCCGACCCACGGCACCGACGACAAGCCCCTCGGAGCGCTCGCATGGGTCCATATCGTAACGGCCACGCTAGCGAGCGGGCTTTTCGTTGCGGCCTTCCTGGCCTCGCTCCTTTACCTCGTTGGGTACAAGTGGCTCAAGGCCCGTAAGTTCGAGAGCAGGCCCGCGCTGCCTTCATTGGAATTTCTCGACAACCTCGTGGAGCGCACGTCGCTGGTGGGGCTGTTCCTCATCACCACGAGCTTGGTTTCCGGGCTTGGGCTCCTGTTCACGGGCGTCACGCTCGAAAGCGTGGGAACGGCCAAAATTCTCTGGGCCTTCGCCGTCTGGATCCTTTACTCCGTGTCGTTGTTCGGACGGGGTTTTTGGGGCTGGCGCGGGCGCCGTGGCGCGCTCCTGTCCGTTTGCGGCACGCTGCTCATCGCAGGCTCCCTTTTCGGCACGCTCCTAAGGACACCCTGACTCATGACCCCACCGCGCATCCTCCTCCTCCACACCGGCGGCACCTTCGGCATGGAACTCCAGGTGGAGGAAGGGAACAAACCAGGACGCACACGCCGCGGCCCCACGGAATACCTCAGCGCCCTCTCGCGCCGCGTGCCGGAGCTCGAGCGCCTCGCGGCCATCGATGTGCGCGTCCTCTTCAATCTCGACTCCTCCGACCTGGGACCCGAGCAGTGGCGCCTCATCGCCACGTCCATCGTCGAGGCGTGGGACGACTTCGACGGCTTTGTCGTCGTGCACGGTACCGACACCATGGCTTTCACGGCATGCGCACTGGCCTTTTTCCTCTCGGGTCTCACCAAACCCGTCGTCCTCACCGGCTCGCAGCGCCCTCTTTCAGAGCTGCGCTCCGACGCGCGCACTAACCTCATCGATGCCGTGGAGTTGGCGGCCAGTGGCATCCCCGAGGTTCTCGTGTGCTTCGACGGCCTGGTGCACCGGGGTGCGCGCGCCACGAAATACTCCAACGAGCATCTGCAAGCTTTTCGATCTCCCAACTCAGGCCCCTTGGGGGCATTCGGCGTCCACTTCCGGTTGAGCCGCAAGCGCGCCCGTCGTCCTTTACCCCGTCTCGCGCGCACCCCTCCCCTCCTCGACACGCGCGTCGGAGATGGCGTGGTTTCGCTCGACGCATTGCCCGGGTGTTCGCTTCCGGCGCGTGTCCGTGAGGCCGTTGTGGCTTCGGCTCGTGGCATCGTGCTGCGGGGATTCGGGGCTGGAAACCTGCCTATGGACGAGGTCCTAGGCTGGCTCGACCTCTGCGAAGCCGCCACGGCTGCGGGCGTACCGGTGGTCATGTCCACTCAGTGCCTCGCGGGCCGCGTGTCGCTAGATGCCTACGAGAACGGACGCGCTTTCCGCGACCGGGGCGTCATTCCCGGCGACGATATGACCTTCGAAGCCCTCTCGCTTAAGCTCATGGTGTTCCTCGGCCGCGCCGTGCCCTTCGCCGCGCGCCACGAGTTCTTCAAAACACCGCTCGCTCTCGAGACTTCAGGCGAAGGGAACCAACATGGCGGATGAACACGATCCGACGACGTCCGGTTCACTCGTTGCGGGTTCCGGCCAACATCACGCTGGCGGTCGCTCGGATTTCCTCGTCTATTTCGGGGCGCATTACCGGCTTTGCCCCGTGGAAGTGCGCGAAGTGTGGGCGCGCGCCCTCGCGGGCGAAGAAGGCCTTGCCCGCGTCGCACGCATGCTTGGCTCCGAGGCCGTCGTTATTTCCACTTGCAATCGCTTCGACGTGTGCGCTTGGGGTGCCCATTCCGACGACGACCTGCGCACTCTCTTCGCTCGGCTGGCGGAGGAGTTCCTCAAAGGAAACGGTGAGTGGAACAAAACCTGGGAGGCGCAACTCCAACCCAAGCGCCTTTCGGGCTGCCTGCGCTTCGCTCACGACCTTGAGGCCGCGCGGCTCCTGTTCCGCGTGAGCGCGAGCCTCGATAGCCTCGTGCTCGGGGAGCCGCATATCCTCGGCCAAGTGAAAGAGGCTTTCGCCCGCGCGCGGCGGCCGGGGCACGGCTTATCGGCGCTCACCCCGTTTTTCGCCCGGGCCTTCCACGCCGCCAAACGCGTCCGCGCGGAAACGGACCTGGGCAAGAACGGCGTCTCCATTGGGCACGCCGCGGTGGAAATCACACGCCGGGTTTACGAGACCCTCGCTGACCACCGCGTCCTGGTGGTCGGCGCCGGCGAAATGGCGCGCATCGTCGCTCAACACTTCCTCGCCTGCGGAGCAACGCGCTTGGCCGTAGCCAACCGCACCCGCGATCGCGCCGCGCGTCTGGCCGAGGAGGTTTCGCGTCCCGGTTCCACGCTCTCGGTCCAAGACTTCGAGACATCCCTCGACGCCCTCGGCGAGGTCGACATCGTCGTAGTGGCCACCTCGGCTACGGCGCATATCCTCCATCGTGCGCGCGTGGAAAAGAGCCTGCGCCGGCGCGACGGACGCCCCCTTGTGGTCGTCGACATCAGCGTGCCGCGCAACGTGGCTCCCGACCTCGCGAGCCTCGACAACGTTTTCGTGTTCGACGTCGACGACCTCGATAAAATCATGGAGCACAACCGGCATTCGCGCCGTGAAGCGGCGCGGCGCGCCGAGGCCATCATCGATCAGGAACTGGACGCCTTCAGCCACGAGCGGCGCCAACGCGAGAGCCTCAAGGCCGTGGGCCGCTTCCATGCGTGGGCACGCAACGCGGCCCTCTATGAGCTCACGCGCAAGAGCCGCCACACGGCGGGACTCGGCCGCGAGGGCGCCGAGATCATCGCCGAAGCTTTGGCCAAGCGCCTCGTGACGCATGCCGCGACGCTCGCTCGGGAAGGCATTCCGCTCCCGCCGCTCGAAAACGTCGGCGACGCACTGGAATCGATTTTCCGGCTCGACGAACTCAAGGACATCCCCGTGGGCCTCTCTCCCGAGGGCTCCGTTTCTTCTGACGCACACGTCGACGTCAATGGCGACGTCAATGGCGACGCGCGCGTCATCCCCATGCGCAAGGAAATCAAACGATGATCGTTTCCCCCGAGGTGGCCGTGCGCATAGCCACCCGCAAGAGCCCCCTCGCCTTATGGCAGGCCAACACCACCGCCAGCCTGCTCGGCGAGAAGGGCTACGCCGCGGAACTCGTGCCCATGGTGACCACGGGCGACAAGATGCAGAAGGGTGCCCTAGCCGACGTGCAGGTCACGGCCGAGGAGGCGCACCTTCGCAGCGGCAAAGGGCTCTTCGTCAAGGAAATCCAAGAAAGCATGCTCCGCGGTGAAACCAATCTCGCGGTCCACAGCATGAAGGATCTGCCGGTGGCGGAAACCACAGGACTCATTACCGCCGCCGTCTTGCCGCGCGCGGCTTCCGAAGATGTCTTAGTCCTTTCACCCGCGCTGCGTGGCGAACTCATTGGACGCCTCGGCGCTGCCGAACGTGCGACGGTCGACTCCTCACCCGAAGGCCTGCAAACCCTGGCGTGGCCGCGATTCCGAGCCTTGATAGCCTCCTCACCCGCGTTGCGCACTTCGCCTCTTGGCACCACCAGCGCGCGGCGCCAAGCGTTGGCGCGCAAGACTTTCGGAGACGACGTGCTCACCACGGTCCTGCGAGGCAACGTGGACACGCGGCTAGCGCGCGTGGGGCGCGGTGAATTCCCGGCCATATTGCTGGCCAAGGCTGGGCTAGGTCGCCTGGGTGTTTACTCGGCATGCGATATGTACCCCCTTCCCGTCGATGCGTTCGTGCCGGCTCCGGCCCAGGGTATC
>JBIKVI010000033.1:0-22431 GCA_044356935.1 Silvanigrellaceae bacterium
GCAGCGCATGCCTGTCATTCTCGTGAGCGGTTCGGGCGGCGCCCGCATGCACGAGGGCCTGCTCTCGCTCATGCAGATGGCCAAAACCTGCGCTGCCGTGGCCAAGCATCGCGAGGCATCGTTGCCATTCGTATCCATACTGTGCGATCCCACCACCGGAGGCGTGGCCGCGAGTTACGCCATGCTCGGAGATCTCAACTTCGCGGAACCGAAGGCGACTATTGGCTTCGCGGGGCGCCGCGTTATTGAAAACACGATCCGGCAGAAGTTGCCCGACGACTTCCAGACGGCCGAGTTCCTCCTCAATCACGGCATGGTGGACGCCATCGTCAAGCGCAGCGAGATGAAGGATACCCTCCACCGCGCTCTCGAAATCCTCTGTCCTCCTGTGCCGCCCGCTTCCTGAAGGGAGCGCGCGTTCCATGGCCGACCACACAACCGCACCGCCTCCCGCCCACCGCGCCCCCAGCGTCCTGACACCCTATTTTTCCCGCGCGCGAGGCGTCGTTCGACCAGGCGTCCATAGAATGCGAGCGCTGCTCGAGGCCTGCGGACCAGGCGTTCTCGCGATCAAGCCCCGCCTGCTCGTGGGTGGGACCAACGGCAAGGGAACGACCTGCGCCTACTTGGAATCGGCACTGCGCGCTTGCGGCCTCACGACCGGGCTCTACACGTCTCCGCATTTGGTTCATCCGGGTGAGCGCGTGCGGGTGTCAGGACGCCCGGCAAACGAAGAAACGCTCGCGCGCTTAGTGGAACAAGTCGACTTCGCCGCTCACAAGGCGCTGCCAGACGCGACTTTTTTCGAAATCCTCACCGCTGTCTGTTTGCTCGCCTTCAAAGAAGCCCGCACCGATGTCGACGTGGTGGAGGTGGGCTTGGGTGGGCGACTCGATTCGACCAACGTCCTCGCACCCACCGTCAGCGTCCTCACCAGCGTTGGCCTCGACCACACCGAGTATCTCGGCCCAACGCTGTTTCATATAGCGACCGAGAAAGCGTGGATCTCGAGGCGCGCCAAACCTTTCGTAACAGGACTCATCGACGACGGCGAGGCGCTCAAGGCTTTGGAAGGGGTCGTGGCGCGAACAGGTGCGATCCGTCTGCGCGTCGACGCGCAGGACGCACTCGACGCGCGCTGGAAGGCTATCATCGCCGCCAGCGGCCGGAGCGCAGACTCCAATCTCCTCTGCGCGGCCGTAGCCTTGCGCGCCTTCGAAAAGGAGGCAGACCTCGCGTTCGACGACGTCGATGTGGCCAACGGACTCGCGCGGGCCCGCTGGCCAGGACGCTTCGACGCGCGCGTCGTGGAGGGCACGACGGTCGTTTTCGACGCGGCGCACAACTCCCATGGGTTTCGTTACTTCCTTGGACTCTGGGACGCTTCGACGTGGAAGGGCGTCCGACCTGTCGTCGTCTACGGGACGCTCACCGACAAGGACTGGAGGGACAACCTGGCGCCACTTCTCTCCTGGGCGAGCCGGATCGTGTTCACACGTGCCGACAATCCGCGCGCTGTTCCGGCTGAGGATCTCGCACGCGCCGCGGATGCGATGGTCGCGAGCGAGGCCACGACGCTCGCTGCGTCGGGTGCCGCGAGGCGCGTGGCGACGCGCACGATCGAGGCCGAACTGAGCGAGGCGCTGCGAACGGGCCTCTCCCTCGCGCGGCAAGACGACGTTCCTTGTGTTGTGATAGGCTCCATCGCGTTGCTCGGCGAAGCCATGGAGCGCCTGGAGGTCCACCCGTTCGATGCGCCCGGTTGAAACGCGAAAAATCGCCGGTCGGGGCGTCACGAAAGGATGGTGGGTGCGGGGAGCCTGTCTCGTCGCCTCCCTGTCGCCTTTGCAAGTGGCCCTTGCGCAAGCCCCAGGCGACCAGAACCCGGCAACGCAACCGACGCCCGGATCGCCGTCCATTCCTCCCGACGCGCTCGTTTACTACGACGCCGATGACGTCCGAGCGAGCCGTGAAGGAGGAGAAGTCGTCGCCACCGGCGACGTGTTTTTCCTCGTGGCCGACATTTACATAAAGGCCGACAAGATCACCTTCGGACGCGACTCGCAGATGGTGGTGGCCGAAGGCAACGTCAACTTGGTGCGTGGTAAGGAGCGCATCCGGGCCTCGCGCGTGGTGTTCGACCAGCGCGCCGGAGAGGCGCGCATGGACGACGTCCAGATCATCACCGACCCCGCGCTCGAGGATGCGCGCCTCGCGCAGGACGTCCTGGGATTCACCAACGCGGAGCTCGCCTTCGAGACCTCGCGCTCGGAACGGACAAAGGAAATGGAGGCGGAGCTTCGACGACTGCGCGAGCGTTACGTTTCCTTGCGCAACATCGCCCGGGTGAAGAGGGGAACCCCAGGCGATGACGACGACGAGTCCACCGCCGTTCGGCGCCGTTACGGGCAGATCCTGGAACGACTCTCACGCACTAAGTTTCAGCCCAACTTGGTGCTCGACTCCCTCCCTAGAGACGAGCGCGACAGGCTGGAAAGACGCCGCGCCGCGGCGCGGGAATTCGCGGAGCAGAACAAGGAGGTCGCCGCGCGCGTGGCCGGGCTTTCGAGCGCGCCAGGATACGTGCGCCTGCGCGCCCGCCGGCTCTACCAAACGTCGCGAGGAACCTACGAGGTCACCGACGCCAGCGTCACCCCTTGCCGTTGCGAGGATGACGGCATCCCGATTTGGGGGCTCTCGGCGCGCGAGGCCGAAATCGAGCCCGACGAGTACGTCACCCTACGCGCCGCGACCGTGGACGTGGCTACGATACCCGTCGGATACACGCCGTGGTTGAAGTTCCCAATAAAAACCAAACGGCAGTCGGGATTCCTCCTCCCCTCGCTCTACGCGAGCAGGTCGGGCGACGCGACTTCGCTCCCGTTCTTCCTCACCTTGGGCGAACACGCCGACGCCACGTTCACTTTCAATCAGTTCTCGCAACGCGGCCGACGCTACGACGGAGAGCTGCGCGCCCAGTTCCTTCCTGAGAGTCGCTTGCGCCTCTATGGCGAATACATCAAAGACGAGCAGTACATCGAAGACTACTCCGACAACGCGGAAGTCATCGACACCGAGCGCTCGGATCTCGTCCGGGCGCGCGCGGGAGCGGCCCTTACGCCCGAGGAGGAGGACGGGTTCCAGCGGCGCCTCGGGCGCGAACGCTCCTACCGCTACTACTCGCAGGACTCCTTGAGCATCCCGTTGACCGCCTGGGCCTCCGCCAAAGCCGATGGCGAGTTCGTGAGCGACAACCGGTACCTGACCGACTTCGGGAAGGCGGCGGGAACGACACAGGATCTCTTCAGTCCCAATCAAACTGCGCGGCGCTTCCTGGGACAGGAGGCCGCCGTTGAATACTACGGCAACGACCTCGCCCTCTCCATGAGGGCGCAAGGAGTGCGCGACACGTTCGCGCTCCAAACGAGCGACACGCCCGTGCGCGTCCCGCGCGTCGAGTTCTTCCTGCTGCCCAAACGCTTCTTCAATGGCCCCATCGTCGCTGATGCCCAAGGATCGTGGGAGCGCGTACGACGCCTTAACGGAACTCCCTACGCCGATATCGACAACGGAAGCGTCGAGGCGCCGCTGGGCGAACGCGACGGGACCATCACGCCCGGCAGGAACGGACGACGCGACCCAGCGGAGCCATACCTCGAAGGCGAGCGTTCCAATATGGAAGGACGTCTCTCGGTCCCCCTGCCCGCGAACGACTACCTCAACGCATACGCGGGCGTGCGCGGCGTGACCACCCAATACCGGTTTCCGTACACGCTCGGATGGGGAGAACCGACACCGTACCAGACCTACGTGGCCTACGAATCGCGCGTAGAACTCCCCATGTACGGGCTCGCCACCCTTCGCGACGAAGGTAACGACACCCCTTACGCCAACGTGCGTCAGGATTTCACTCCAGCCGTGGCGCTCACATACATTCCCGAGGTCACGAGATCGGAGGCTTACCCCAAGACCTATCAACTCTTTTACGAACAAGATGCGGTCACCAGTAAACAAGAGCTGGCCCTCTCGTTTACCACCGCTTGGACTGTGTCCCGCTTGGCCTTCGAGCGCACGACCACGGAGCTCCAGCGGCTTCCCGACACCGGACGTATCGAGGTCGCCGATCAGGCAGTGTTCGAAGAGGTGCTCGCGCAGAGGCGCGTGGCCATCGAGGATTCGCCCGAGGAAATCTTCGCGCTCTCGGCCGCCAGCGAATCGCCAGCCATTTTCATCGAATGGGCAGGAATGGAGCTCAAGCGTTACGAGGACGCCGTGCTGCGCTCGGAGTTCGGCAAGCCGTTCGTATGGCCGGAGCCCTCCACTTATCGTCGCGGCGACAAATGGGAGATGCGACCTTTGTCGCTCACCATGGCGACGACCTACAACTTCCAGGCCGAAAAGACTGCGCTCGAGCGCAACGAGCAGCTGAGGCCAGGCGACAAGCGCTTCCCCGTGGAACCGTGGGGCGACATCAAAGGGACCGCTACCTGGAGCCTGTTTCCGTTTGTGCCGTTGAATGGAGACCTTTCGGGCACATGGAGGCGACCCTGGAGCCGATTTTCCGCGGCAAGCGCCAGCGTCTCCACGTCGCTTCCCTACGGACTGGGTGCCTCCTTCTCGAACTCCTACACCCTCAGGGAAGAGGAGGACGCTGAAGGGAGCAAGTCGTACCCCATGGACAGGACCATCGGATCCGACATCTCCTGGCAGCCCCTGAAGTGGCTTCGGGCTCAGTACCAACGCAAGGTAACCCTTATGGACGGCAAGCGCACCACCGGAGAGTTCGAATACAGCGCCCTGCAGAAGATTTCATTCTTGCAGTTGCAGGACTGTCTCGATATCACCTTGCAGAGGTTCAAGGATCTGGGCGTGCGGGAGCGCTACGCCGTATGGTCCATCGGGGTGAACCTGCGTTTCCTTGGACAGGAGCGCAATTTCGACAACGCGGGAGCCTCCATCGACAACGAGATCCAGGAACGCAACGCCGAGCGCGACCCTTCGCGGGGTTGAAAACGACGCTGGCCACAAGGGAGGCGGACGTGGAAAAGGGCATCGACCGGATTCGCCAGGAAATCGACTCCATCGACGACGAGATCGTCGACCTCCTGGCGCGGCGCGCCTCCTGCGCGCGCGCCATCGGCGAGTTCAAGCGCGCCGCGTCGCTTGGGATGCACGCTCCCGAACGCGAAAGGCAAGTCGTAGAACGCCTCGCGGCGCGCGCCACAGCAGACCTCCCCCGCGAAGGGGTCGCTAGTGTATTCCGGGAAATCATGAGCGTCTGCCTGCGCCTCGAAGAGCCTCTGCGCGTGGCTTGCCTCGGTCCGGGCACGACGTTCTCACACCTCGCCATGCAGAAAGTGTTCGGCGTGGGCGCTGCTGCCGTCTCGGAAGCGACCCTCGATCTCGTGTTCGACGCGGTGGAGCGAGGCCGCGCGCACTATGCCGTGGTCCCGTTCGAGAACAGCACCGAAGGAAGCGTGAACGCCACGCTCCGGAGGCTCGTGCAGACGCCCGCGCGCGTTGCCGCGCAATGTTACCTCAGAGTTGAGCATGAACTCGCGTCCCGGGCCTCTTCACTCGAAGGCGTCTCGGTCGTCTATTCTCATCCACAAGCCCTCGGACAAACGCGACGCTGGTTGGCCGAACACCTGCCGCAAGCCGAGCTGCGCGAAACCCAAAGCACTTCGAGCGCCTGTCGGCACGCCGCCGATGAGGAAGGCGCAGCCGCGGTGTGCTCCGTGGCCTCCGCCCTCGAACACGGCTTGCGGTTGCTCGCGCGTTCCATCCACGACGTTCAAGGGAACGAAACTCGCTTCCTTGTCCTTGCCCCGGCGCCTCTCTACGCCGCGCGCCCCGACGACGTGACGAGCGTCGTCTTCTCCGTTCCCGACACGTCGGGCAGCCTCGCAGCGACTCTCGCCGTTTTCACGCGCCACGGCGTCAACCTCAGCAAACTGCAGAGCGTGCCCGATGGCACGCGGCCGTGGAACGCCCTCTTCTGGCTCGACGCGACGATGTCGGAAACCGACTCACGCCTGTCCGCCGCCCTCCAAGAACTCTCGGGCCTCACCACCAGCCTACGGGTGTTGGGAAGCTACCCCACGTTACGGTAGAAAAGCTCCCTCAGGGATTCGCAAGCGAGATATCAGCGCCCATGGCTTGGAGCTTGGGCACGATGTTGTCGTACTTGCGTTGCAGCTCCTGGATGTTCGAAAGGAGCGTCTCACCACTGGCCACCAACCCCGCGATGACCAAGCACATGCCGGCACGGATGTCGGTGGGCAGGACGAAACGCCCTCCGCGCAGGGGAGTCGGACCTTGTATGATGGCCGAATGGACGTGGTTCTTCCCCTTAAAACGGCACGAAGCCTCACCGAGGCACGAAGAGAAGAGCGAAATATTAGCGCCCATCTGGTTGAGGAACTTGGTGTAGCCGAGCCTGTCCTCGAAGATGGTCTCATGGAGTACGCTCAGGCCCTCGGCTTGGGTGAACAGCACCATGAAGGGCTGCTGCCAATCGGTCATGAATCCGGGATGGACTTCGACTTCCATGTGGCTAGCGCTCAGCCGGCGCCCCTCGGGAGCGCACACCCAGACGCCTTCCGAATTGACGCGGAACTCCGCACCCATGCGCTGGATGTAGTTGAGGAAGCTGTAGACGGGTTCGTGCGGCACCTTCTCGAGTAAGACATCTCCGCCGGTAGCGAGCGCGGCAGCCGCGAACGAAACAGCTTGGTTACGGTCTGGCATGCAACGCAGCTCGCATCCGCCGAGCTTCTCCACGCCCGTTATGACGTAAGTGCGGTTGGCGTTCATCATGATGTCGGCGCCCATCTTCTGGAGCATCTTCACAAGTTCGATGATCTCCGGCTCGATGGCCGCGTTCTCAATAATGGTGCGCCCTTTGGCGCGCGTCGCGGCGATGATGAGGTTCTCGGTGGTCATCACGCTCGGGAACGGCAACACAAGATGGGCGCCGTGCAGCCCCCCTTCGGGGAGGCGCATATGATAGCACCCATCCTGGAGCTCCACCTCCGCACCCATTTCCATGAGCCCCTTGACGTGGAAGTCGACGGGACGCTTCCCTATCTTGTCGCCGCCGAGAGACGCATGGATGCGAGCCTCTCGGAAGCGGTGGAGCAACGGGCCGGCGGCGAGGATGGAGATGCGGTTCTTTCGGCAGATCTCCAGCGGAATCTCGCATTGGTCGACGCTTCCCGCCGTGAGGCGCACGGTGTGTTCATCGAGCGTCTCGACCTTCCCTCCGAGCGAAGCGAAAAGCTCCTCCACGATCTTGCGCTCATTGACGTCGGGGGCACCCTTGATGAGCACGGGTTCGTCGGTGAGAAGGGCCGCGATAATGCACTTCGTGACTTGGTTGGAACTGCCCGCGATGGAGACACGGCCACCGGAGAGCTTCTTGCCCCCCTGGATTCGAATCAATTGTTCAATGCTCAAGGGTTCGATTCCTTCATTCGTTGCGCTTGGGTCGAGTTCACCCAGTGTAGCCTCGGCGTCCGGTCAAGGGAACGCGCAGCTGCAAGGGCTGGCTCATACCGTCACGAGCACGTCTCCACGCATCACCGCACCTTGCCCAGAGCGACTTCTATGGCCTTGTTCAAGCACTCCGCTCGAAAGGGCTTCTGCAGAAAAGCACCACCACCCGACGCTTCAAGCACCGTGCAAACGGGTTCCTCGCGACCCGACATGATCACAATGCCCAACCGCGGAAAGCGCTCCCGTGCGCGCGAAGCCAACAGGAGACCGCTCATCCCCGGCATTTGGATGTCGGTGATGAGGACATCGAAAGTCTCGGCGGCCAGGCGCTCGAGGGCCTCTTCGCAGCCTGAAACCCCCACCACGCGATGCCCAACACCGCTCAGAAGCTCCACAAGGATTTCCCGGAGATCTTCCTCGTCATCTATCACCAAATAACTGACCACCATTCCTTTACCTCGTTGAGCCGGGTGACACACGGCTGAGCCTAGCTGCAATATGTACGGGTCCCATTTACAAGATTCTTATGTCTTTTGCGCGCGGAGAGCTGGGCCTTAGCCTCATGGAAACTCAGAGGGTTGCCTTCGTGGAACTCAAGCAGACCATTGCCCGCAACGTCCGGCGTCTCAGGACTTCCCAGGGACACACGCAACAGAGATTGGCTGAACTCAGCGGCATCGATGTGCGGTCTGTGAACCGGCTGGAAGCAGCCGCCCAGAACGTCACCATCGATATCGTTGAGCGCGTGGCTCGAGCGCTCTCGGTTTCTCCGAGCCTCCTTTTCATGAAGCCCACCGACGCCAATTCTGTGGAGATCCTGGGGGAGATTCGGGCGCTCTGCGACCATTCTCGCTCTATCGACGAGCGGGTGGAACGTATTCGTGAGCTCATCGACGAGCGTTCGACTTGATAAGTCTGATTGGCCAACGATTCTTTTTACACGTCAAAATCCTGACTCCCTTACTCGGACTCTAAATCCAACTTATCGGTCCATCCCCTAAGAGAGGGCCGCAACCACGATTCGCGCACACGCCGTGGCGTCGGAAGTGGCATCGTGGTGCTTGAGGGGGATGCCGAGGTGGCGGCAGACCTCCGGCAGGCGTACCGACGGGAGGGGCCAGCGCGCCCGCGCGAGCTTCACCGTGCAGCGCCAGGGAGGTGCGGGCGGCTCCAGAGCGAACCATTCGCACAGTGCACGCATGACCGACGCGTCGAACGCCGCATTATGGGCAGCAACGAATGCGCAGCCTTCGAGCCGTCGGAGGACTTCCCCATGCACATCTCGATAGGAAGGTGCGTCAGCCACGTGGCGCGCGGTGATGCCGTGGATAGCGGTGAACTGGAATCCGCCGCGCGGCGGCTTTACCAACGACGTGAAGGTGTCGATAACCTCTGCGCCATCCACCACAACTAGGGACACCGCACAGGCACTCTCCCTCGCCGTATTCGCGGTCTCGAAGTCGAGCGCGGCGAAGCGTCGCGGCGCGTCCCAGGGCCGAGCGAACGCCAAGGCGCTCGCGAGCCGAGTCCGTTCGCCCGTCTCGGGGAATGCGTGGGCACGGCAGAGAGACTTGAGGGCACTCGCGGGAATCGCTTCGAGAAATGCGGGCAACTCTTCGCGCGCTCGGACCCGCAGAGTCGCGCGCAACTCGTCGACGCGCGCATCGCGGCCGACACCGAGGCGCAGGGCATGCGCGAGTTTTCGAAGGGCTGGGCCGTCCAGGCAATCGACAAGGGTCGTAGGGCATCCGATCATGGGGTCCGCCAGCGTGGGTGAACCGCGACGATACGACGGGTATTGCTCCTGGGCAAACGACGTGAGAACTGGCCCCACTGAATTCACCTGGATTCATGGACGTTCCTTCCGACACATGAAATAGCTGCCATAGGATTCCCGCGGCCTCGATTTCCGGGCCCTGATCGAAAAATTCTGGACAGTTTACTTGGTGGATGACCTGGCTTTCGCGTTCCGGCAGCTTGCGCGGCATGAACGAAACGGAAGACCTTCTTCACATTGGCATGTTGATTCCACCCTGTGCAACCTCGGCCTGCGCACACGAGCGTTTCATCAAGAAAGGTTTCTATCGGCGCGCGTGCGACTCGAAGCGTGTGCAGAAATTCCGTTGCCTCAACTGCGACGCCCACTTCTCGGCACAAACCGCGCGCGACGACTACCGCATGCGGACGGTGCGGCGTTGGCCCGAGCTAAGGCGAGCCTTGTGCTCAGGTGCTTCGCGTCGTCGCTGCGCGCTCAATTTCCGCATGGGCAGGAGCAGCATCGAAAGAGCGTTGCGCATCCTCGCAGTTCGCGCCGCGAGAGCACACGAGGAGTTCCTCCGCACGCGGCAGCCTGATACGGATGTTCAGTTCGACGAAATGGAAACATCCGAACACACCAAGTGGAAGCCGCTTTCCTTGCCCTTGGTTGTTTCGCCAGAGCGGTTCATCCTAGGAATAGGTGTTTGTCGCAGATCATACAAAGGGCCTGATGCGGACAAGGCCCTGGAAAAATACGGCCCGCGTCCCGACTTCCGCAAACGCCTGTTGGAACGTTTGTTGAGTGCGCTACCGCTGCATGTGTCTCGGGCAACGCTCGTTACAACCGATCAAGAGCCCATGTATCCCGGTTTGGTAAAGACCTACTTCCCCAATGCCAGCCACGCCACGACTCCGGGTGGTCGCGGATGTGTTGCCGGCTATGGCGAACTCAAGCGGAAGGCATGGGATCCCATGTTTCCGCTGAACCACACGGCCGCGAGTTTGCGCGATGGCCTAGCGACCCTAAAGCGGAGAACCTGGACCACATCCAAAAAGCCTTCGGGTCTCCTCCCACTTCTCATGCTTTATGCGGACTACCACAACACGGTGCTCGTACCACCCGCGCTCGAGAGAAAGCGACGCCTACGTGAACGCCGACTGGCTGCTGCCAAGGCGAAAGCCCTGGAAACAGCCTAGGCGCTGATTTCGCGTGACGAGATCGCCCTGCTGTCCGTTTTCCAATCTAGGCATTGTCGGCGAAATCGATGCCGGTGGGGTTCTAGCGCGGGGGGTTAGGAAAGAAAACCAGCTTTAAAAATTCGTTACGTTGATTTAACGTAAATTTGTTACTGGTGTTTCCAAAAAAAACTTTCTGAGAAAAACGCCGGAAAACTCGAGGTGAAGCTAACGATACCAGTTCTAAGCGAACTCATCACCACCCCGCTTCAGCCGCCGCATCCTCCCGCAAGAGCCTTCAGTGCGGTATCGGGGAAGTCGGTGAACATCCCGTCGACTCCGGCCAAGGCGAAGCGGCAGACCTCGGCTTCCGGCCTGCCGTGATCGAGAGGCGTGAGGAATCGATCCTCATCGCGAAAAGTCCACACGTGTACGAGGAGGCCTGCCCCGTGCGCACGATCGACGACACCCGTGGGTTCGAACGTGCGTCCTTCATCTGTGGAACGAAACACCAAAGGCTTCTGGAGCCCCACGCCCGCCGCGTAGGACTTCACTTCAGCAAGCCCCTCGGGCGAAAGCAGCGAGGCATAAGTGCGCGGCGACCCGCTTGACACGAAGTCCCACGGCGCGCCTCCGTCGGCCACCAGTTGCACCAGGCGCACGCGCGTCTTCGTGGCCAGGGTCCTGAGGTTGCCCACCTCGAACGATTGGATGAACACTGGCGCAGCCGCGTCGTTCCAGCCCGCCTCCTCGAGGTCGCGCAGGAGGGGCTCTTCGAGGGGAAGGCCAAGGGAACGGAAGTAGGTCGGGTGTTTCGTTTCCGGGTATACGCCCACCGTGCGTCCGAGTTCTGCAGACCGTTTTTGCGCCAACGCGATGACTTCGCGGAATGTCGGGATGTCGAACTTGCCGTCGTTGCCGAGGTTGCGGAAGGGAAGACGTTCCCGCGCGCGGAGGCTCTTGAGTTCCAAGAGCGTGAAGTCCTCGGTGAACCAACCCGACTCCGCCTTGCCGTCGATGGTTTTGGTCGTCTTGCGATGGGGAAACTTCGTGGCGACATCGGTGGTCTCGTCGATGCGATTCTCATGCCTCGCGACGAGGACGCCATCGCGCGTTGCGACGAGATCGGGTTCGATGAAATGCGCCCCCTGCGTAATGGCGAGATCGTAGGCCTCCAAAGTGTGCTCCGGCAAATGCCCGCTCGCGCCGCGGTGTCCGATAATCAGTGGGCCTTTCGAAACACCCGAAACATCAGAGACATTATAAGGATTCGGAAGCGAAGGGGACGCGGTTTTACTGGGCTCGCGAGTGGAGCAACCGCAAAGCGTTGCGGCGAGCAGAAGCCAGCGAAGAGAGAGGGTCATGGGAACCTCGACGCGAAAGGAAGGAGAAGCGAGGCGATCCCCGCTCCTCCTTCCTTCTCGCAGCGAGCGCCCGCCATCAACGGCGTTCCAAGATTGTCACCGGCTCAATAGGCCTTGCCCGCTGCCGGAATGACCTCGGCACTTTCATCGGTCGAGAGTGAGAGTTGAGGCTCGGCCCTCACCTTGCCCAAGACCAACGCGTGCATGTAATCCGAGCGACTGAGCCATCCGGCGAGGAAAACCTTCTGACTCGCGTCGTTGGCGACGATGGAGCGGTACAAGGCCGTCTGCTGGTCCAGGAACCACCTCGCCTTTTCCACCAGGGAGCTGCTCGACTTTTGGGTTCTCATGCGGTCGACGAACACTTTCGCGCGCGCTCCGCCCGAGGCCACCTCGGTGTTCATGATGGCGAGATTGAGCGGCCAGCCGTATTGGCGCGCGCGGGGTTCCCACGACAAGTCATGGTGGATGGCGAGCACCACGTTGAGAGGCATTGAGCACACGTCATCGCGGAATCCGAAGGATCGGGCCGTCGCGGCGGTGATGCCCTTGAAGGAGCGGCCAGCGCGATCCGCAGGGTGGTTAGAGCAACCGCCCTCCCAATGCATCACGTGGGCGATGACCTTCGCAAAAGCGGCTTCATTGGCCGCGTTAGACTTCGCCGTTCCCGCGAGGTGAACTTCAAGTTGGGCGTGGTAAGTTCTCGACCATCGATCGCTCACGCAGGCGGCGCGCCCCTCGAGAGTCTTGGGACTGAATTTCAGGCAAGCGGACACGAGTTCCCATCGAAATGGACCGCACACCGAACCTTTGTCGGCCACACAGTGCTTGAACGCGGTGAGTTCGGATGATCCTTGCACCACCAAGGGCGAGTCGACTGCCCCGTTCCCTTTGGATTCAAACCCGGATGCGGGTCCGGAAAATGCTTCCTCATCCTCCCTGTTCTTCACGCCCTCACGCTCGTCGCTCGTGGACTGACGCTCGAGGTGAGTCTTGTCACCTTCAGCGGCAGCAGGGGCCAATCGAGGATCGGCTTCGAAGTTGGTCCGCTCCACAGCAGGGTCGGCTCCGCACCCGAGCAAAACGAGCGAGAGTCCTAAACTTAGGAATGCGCCGAGGGGCCCCAAGGGCCCCAAGGCCCTGAAGTTGCGTGAATCAAGATGGGAACGACGCACGGAAAAGGAAACACTCTGAGCTCTCATGGGGGACTCCTCGGAAGGGGTTTGCTTCCGAGATTGGCAACGAGCGTGCCAAGGCTCAACCCCTTGAAATTCAGGGGGCCGGCCAAGTCTCCTTTCCTGTGGATTCAAACGTGCGTTTGGTCGTCAAATCCTTGGTCAGCCTTTCAGGCGTCGTTCGGAGAGCCGCCTTTCACGTTGCAAAATCACTCGCTCCCCCTGCAGGCCCATCAAAAGTCCATGGAAAGGCCGGCTCCGAGCGAGACAAGGGTTCGGCGTGTGGGGAGAGCCTCCACAACGCGACGTCGCTCCTCGGGCAGGCCGGGCACAGCCCGCGCAGCCTCCACGTATTCACCAGGAACGCGGAAGCACAACTCACCGACATCGCCGAAGCAGCGACTCCCAAAAGCTTCCAAGGTGAGTTCGTTGAAGAACGACCATGTCGCTGTGAGTCGAGTTACGTTGGTGCGGTCAGAAAAATTCTGCAATCCGTTGAGGAAGAACGAGGTGTCGTTCCAGTTTCCGGGCGACGGCAAGCGGACATAGGCGCCTCCGTAGTGGCGTCCTGTGTAGAGGGGACGCGCCTGACCCTGCACCAACGCGTAGAGACCCAGCTCGCGATCGTCGTAACCCATCTCGTTGAAGAAATACTCGACTCCGAAACTGACGTTGTCCTCGCTTCCGTAATTGAAGGTCTTCTCGACCCCCGCCACCGATTGCGTGAACCAACGCCTCTCCGCGGAGTAAGGGGTAGGCAAACGCCGCTGGGCCAGATCGAGATCCCCCCGGTAGAACGACTGTCGGTTGCGTTTCGTTACGGCGGTCTCCACGCGCACGTCGACCGGACCGAGCGCGCTCGACACGTCGGCACCGAAGCGTAGGGGCTTGGCGCGGCGCGTCTGGAAGCTCAACGCCAGTTCACCCATGCCCAGGAAGGGGAACTCTCCGCGCAAGGCCCCACCAACGTCGTCGTTGCGTTGCACGTCGTCGAGTTGGGCAATGGCGTAGTAATTGAAGCCGAGGCTTTCCACCGGATAGTGCAGCTTGATGAGCGTTTGGCCCAGACGTCTGTCGAACAGGGCGAAGGGATCCCGTGTTTCGCGGGCGGTGAAGTCGGTGGGATTCCAAAAGCGACCGCTCCCCCACTTGAGGTGCTGTTTCCCGGCGGTGAAGAACCACGCATCGTTGATGTCCCACTTGAGCCACAATTCGTCGAGGGCTGTGGTGACCTCGTCGCCGGTCTCCTCCGAGAGCCGCATCCGCAAGAACGCGCGCACATCGGGATTGGGCCGCGTGTCGAAGTAAACGTCGGCTTGCTTGAGCTGCGCGAACTCGGACTCTGCGAGGCTGTCGCGCTCGCGCTGCCCGGTGCTACCGCGCAGTTCGAGGCGTCCGCCCACTGTCAGCGTGTCGACTAGGGCCGATTCGCGCAAGGAAGAGGGGGCCGCCGCGGGCGTGGCTACGACTCCGGGCGTGGCAACGGCACCAGCAGCCGGGGGGGTCACCGGGTCGGGCTCCGGCTCACCGAAAATCTCAGCGTCTCGCGGGTCCTGAGCCCACGCACTCGAAGGCTGGGACAAAAACGAAACCAACGAAACCAACGAAACGCAGGACAACCCCAACGACAGGCGCGTTGCCGCGGCCGCGAATCGCAGGGCGCTCATCGGCTCTGGCTTTCGAGCCAGGCCTTGGTGAAGATGTTGGCCGGCAAGGAGTCGAGCTTCACTTCCCGAAGCACCACGGTCGTCGCGTTGCCCTTTTCGACCTCATCGAACACGCGGATTTCCTTCGGCACGAAAACCTCTGCCTTCTTCGAGGCGCTAAAGAGCTTGTCCCACGCGGGGTAGAAGATGGTCCGCAGGAGCTTGCCCGACAGAGCCGATTCCTGGCGCTTCAGGACGTTCTTGGAATCCTTGTCGATCCAAAGCTCGAGGATGGGGCTCCCCACGTCGACTCCGGGTTTTGCGGTCAGCTTCACGCGGTGGACCTTGAACTTCCCGAGCGACTCGTCGGCCACGAACTTGGCGACGTACTCGTCGGCGAGGCGCGACTCGTCGAAGTCGTCGCGACGGCTGTTGGTGCCAGCGATGCTCGCACGCTCCGTTTGCCGCTCCCATTTGCCCAGCGCGGGCTCATAAAGGAACAGGTTTTTTTCAAGGCGCAAGTAGCCCTTGCCGGACTCGGCTTTCGGCTTGGTGAACAGCAGCATCCACTTGTCGTCGGCGTCGCGGCGGTAGACCCGGGCCTCAAAGGCCTTTTTGGTCCCGTCCTTCTCCTTCTGATCGATGAACACGAGGGAGGCGTAGTCGCCGGTGTTGCGTTGCCTTTCATCGACCAGGGAAACGAGTTCGGCGGTCTGCTTCTCGTCGAGTGCGAGGGCCGCGCGAGGCGCCATGGCCATGACAAGGACACAGGCCAAGCCCGCCAAGACGCGCATTGGGAAACAGTCGAAATTCATGGTCATGATCTTTCTCCGGTCGTTGCGATCGAGGTGTCGCTGACACCCTTCGTTGGAGACATCGCTTCACCCGCTCGCGCATCCCTTCGGTTACTTCCCATGCAGGAGCGCCTCCACGGGGCGCATGCGCGATGCTTTGAGGGCGGGATAGATGGTGGCGAGGCACGTGATGAAGGAAAAAAGCAGAAGGGTGGCCAACAACTGCACGGGGTGGACGTCAACCTTGTAGGTGTTCGTCAGGAGGAACAATCGCACCCCCTCAGCCCGAATGGGAATCGCCAGGATATTGAGCGTGACGATCGCCGCGGTGGCGAGGGCCGCGCCCAGGGCGGAGGCGAACAGCCCCAGGAGGAGGGCCTCAGCGAGGAACATCCGCAGGATGAAGCCTTTCTGTGCGCCGATGGCGCGCAGAGTGCCGATTTCCTTTGTGCGCTCCCGCACACTCATCCACATGGCGTTGGTAATGCCTCCCACGATGATGAAAGCGAGCACGCCGATCACCACAAACGAAATGGCGTCCAAAGCCGTGGTGATCCAAAGCACGAAGGCAATCTCGTCGCTCCATACCGTGAGATCGAGGCGCTGACCCAGCCAATCTTCGCCCATGACTTTATCGAACTTCACGAAGAAGGGCTGGGGATCGTGGTCCATGATGGTGTAACCGGCGGCGGCCAGATCGCCGCGCAACCGCTCCATGACGATCTGCGATCGATCGGCTGAGTCGAGGTGGATTTGGAAGACGCCCGTGGTGTCTTCGCCGAAACGGTAGAGATCGAGCAGCGCGGGGCGTGGGATAAAAATGCTGAAATTCGAAAGGAAGCCGATATCGGAGACGATGGCCCCCACCTCGAGATCGATGGTGTTCGACGCGCCGCCATTGCCCTCGATGACCAGCGTGACGGTGTCGCCGACGTTCACCTCGAGCTTCTTGGCTTGACCAGCGAAGATGAGCGTGGAGTTGGGCTTGTTCAACGTGGCGGGCGAACCCTGTTCGAAACGCAAGGATTGGAAGAACCGGCTCTCGTTCTCCCAAAGGACGCCGTTGACGCCCGCGTTAAGCGACGAAGCGGTGCTTACGACACGCCCCCAGCCGCGACCGCGGTCGATGATGCTCCGGGCTTCGGGCACCTTTTCCGCGAGGAAGGCGGCGAGCTTGGCGCGCTCGTTTACGAGTGCGTCAGCCCCACGCTTGCGGATCTTGTAGAAGCCGCCGACGTTGACGTGTCCCGACGAGAGCGTGGTGGCAGCGTCGATCATGCGGTTGGTGACCGAGGCCGACACGGCGCGCAAGGTGAGGAACAACATGGCCACGATGGCCACGGCGAGCCCCAGGAGCAGGGTGCGGCGCTTCGCCTTCACGAGGTTCCGGAAGGCAACGGTGAATGTGGTCGCGAGCAGGCTCATGGGTTATTCCTTCTCCTGCATGGCTTCCACGGGTTGGACCTTCGCGGCATGGCGCGCCGCATAAACGGATGTGAGCGTGGCCATGAGCGCCAGGAGCAGAGGCGTTCCCACGATGATGGGCCAGTTGAGGGTGGGGAACAAGCGCGGCCCCGAGAACAGGAAGGTAACGATGTCGGCCGTGGCGGGTATGCCCACGCGCCCGAGGAACACGAGCAGCCCCACGGCGGCCAGCGTGCCCGTGAGCGCTCCCAGGACGCTGGTGATGCCCGTTTCCGCCAGGAAGAGATTCAGCACGAAGGAACGCTGGGCGCCGATGGCGCGCATGGTGCCGATCTCCTGGATGCGGTTGAAGGTCCCAACGATGATGGAGTTATTGATGATGACCAACGCCACCACGAAAATGATCACGATGGCGAAGGCGAGCACTCCGCGGGTGATGTTAACGAACTGCCCGACGAGGCCCGAAGCTTCTTGCCAGTCGACGATTTTAGTGCCGAGCTTGGCCTCCTCCAACGCCGCGGTGAGTTCGGCGCGCGTGCGCTCGAGCTGTGAGAAGTCCTTGAGCTTGATGGCGCCGTTGAGGGCTAGCCCCCGCCGCACCTCGGATGGGTCGAAGGTCGTGGGAAGCACCGGCTTCACCTCAAGGACGGAGGTCACCTCACCAAGCTCGGCCAATGCAGCTCCCGCGCCAGTGGTGCTTTGGGTGTCGGGCGCACCGCGCTCGCTTTCGAGCGGAGCCCCTTCGCCAAAGAGCGCCTCCTCCGCCGAAGCGGCGTCGACTTCCCGTATGCCCACTTGCGCGCGCATGGCTTCGAGCTCCGCGCGCGACTCGGCGGTCATTTGGCCATACAGCTCGCGGAAGCTCACAAGGTCTACGATATTGAGGGCCCCAGCCACTTCGGAGTCCTCGATGCCGTCGAATGTGAAGACTCCGTGGACCTTCAAGGGAACACTCTTGATGTAGCCGCTCCGGGTGTAGCTGCGCAATGTGATGGTTTCGCCGGGATTGATTTCGTAGAGCCGGATGAGCGGAGCGATGTTCTGGTAGAACCACGCACGACGCTCGTTCAGGTTGGAGTCGTCGACGGCGAGGAAGGCGCGCAATTGCACGCCGAGACGCCAAACAACGTCGTCGCCCGCGAAGCCCGCCACGTCGGAAGCGCTCGCCACGCCCTTGCCTGGGCCGTCGCTTGCACCGACGCCGGAGTCGGTGAATCCCGCCGCCGCCAGTGCGCGCGAGAGCTGCGTGGCCCGCTCGCGATCGAGGCGGCTCACGATATTGGAATACTGCCGAGGCAAATCCGCGGCCGTGCGCGCATTCTCGGGGTCGCCCGCAATAGCAACGCCCGCCTTGTTCACCCGCTTGTCGAGCTTATCGAAAAGGCGCGCCGCGAGGTTCTTGAGTTGCGTCTCGCGAATTTTATGGCTGAGCATGATGCCTCGCTCGCCTTGGGGCAACGATTCGCCTTCCACGATGCGGTACTTTGGGAAATTGGCAGTATAGAGGGCCATGTCGGTGCCCAAATAGGCGAGGTACAGCGGACTCTTCTCACCCGACAAGGGTGCGATGCGCGTTTCGAGGAACTGGAGTGTTTCCTCGACAGCGGCAACGGGCGGCGGCGGATCGGCGAGGAGGACGGAGTAGAAAGCGGGCTCGCGCGCCTGAGCGAGCGCGGCATCCTGCGCCGCGGTTTCGGCATCGGCCCTGAGGACCTTGCGGCTCTCGGCGACCTCGAGCGCGAGTTGCTTCACCTGGAAGCGTGTCTGCTCCACGCGATCGCGTACGATACCGGCATCGCTGGTGCCCAGACCCGTGCGCAGTTCGTCGATGACCTCATCCATCTCGTTGCCCCGCCCGAGGATCGCGTACTCGAGCCCCATGGGTACGAAGGCTTCGACATTCGGGTGGCGGGTGACCACATCGCGCACGGGGGCGAAATCGGGGAACACGCCGATATCGGCGCGCCCGAAGAACGCTCCCCCGAACAAGGCGAGATCGTCTTTGGCTCCGACAGCCTGGACCTGGAGGTGCCCCGCCACACTGCCGATGATGCTTTCGCGCATGGACCGCTCGACGTTTCCGAGGAGCGAGAGGCCCACGACGGCGAGGAACGAACCCGCCGCGAGGAGCAGGCCGATGATCGTTGTCTTGACCTTGTAGAGCCAAAGGTTCCGCAGTGCGACGCCAAACAGGAGGCTCGCGACCTCGGCTGACTTCATGCTTGCACCACCAAGCCGTCCTTGAGCCGCACCACGCGCGTCGCGTGCTCCATGACCTGCGGATCGTGTGTGGAGAAGACGAAGGTCGTGCCGTGCTTGCGATTGATGTCTTTCATGAGATCGATGACGAGCTCACCCGTGGCGGAGTCGAGGTTCGCGGTCGGCTCGTCGGCGAGCACGATGCGCGGCTCGGTAACAAGCGCGCGGGCGATGGCCACGCGTTGTCGCTGACCGCCGGAAAGTTCGTTGGACTTATGCCGCATGTGATCCCCGAGGCCAACTTCTCTCAGCAGGTTCTCAACCCGCTCCTTGCGTTCCTTCGCACTGAGTCGGCCTTGGAGAAGAAGGGGGAACTCTACGTTCTGGAACACCGTGAGCACGGGAATCAAGTTGAAGCTTTGGAAGATGAAACCGAGCTTCTCGAGACGAAGGCTCGTGAGAGCCTTGTCGCCGAGCGCCGAAACGGGCTGCCCTTCGAGGAACACTTCGCCGGCGGTGGGAGTGTCCATACAGCCGATGAGATTGAGGACCGTCGACTTGCCACAGCCCGAGGGGCCGGCGATGGTGGTGAATTCGCCGGCCGCGAAGGAGAGCGCAATGCCCTTGAGCGCGTGCACCTCCAGCTTTCCGAGCGGGTAGACCTTCGTTACGTCAACGAGACGTATGGCCTCGCCTCGCGCCGGTCCGGCACCGGCTCCATGAGTCGTCGGCCGGGACGATCGAGCTCCCGCCTCCACCGTGTGCGAATCCATCTTCGGCATCCTCCGCTCGTGACTGGGAGCGGGCTGACGATACGGGGGGCGACGAGGCTGGGTCAAGTCGTCATCCGCCGCGCTTGCTGCGAAGTAACGTCACAACTTGGACACGCCCACGCAGCAGACTCCCCTCGTCGCCACTTTCACCAAGGTCCCGACGCGAGGTCGTCCTCGAGAATCTTCCTTTCGACGGCATCAGGAACACACGCAAGGGAATCTCGACACGCATTCACATGTGAATCAGCGAGGTCGAAGTAACCCGCCACCCTGGCAGCGCGCGCCACGAGCCAGTGCCCGCGCGCCACCGCAAGGGGTTCAGCCGCTTCTCGCCAAAACGCAAGCGATGCGAACGCATCCTCGAGCGCGCGGGAGGGGTCGGAGCGTAGCGCACGCGAGGCAAGGCCGCCCAAGCGCGATCCCAGGGTTCTCGCCTGCGCCGCGGACACGCCGAGGGCCAGCCGTGGCTCGCCGCCCGCATCGACATCCTGCGCGAATCGCGGGACCACTGTTCCGTTGGGACGAGTGACAGATTCCTCGAACATCCCGCGGGGGCGAACCCAAAGCGTGCCACGCGGATTCGCGTAGAGGCACTCATAAACCGCGAACTCCTCCATGGAATCGCTGTGCCGCGCGAAGAAGAGGAACTGGTAGGGCATGCCTTTCATGTGCGTCATGCGCGCACCGGGGAGGAGCGTTTCATCGGCTCGGGCTTGCGCGTCGTTTTCGGATTTCATGGGTTCGACCTTCTTCATAAGCTCTACTTGCTCCACCACGAAAGCGTCCTCTGTTTCTCGGTCGCCACGAAGCCGACATCCTCGTAAACACGTCGTGCATCTCCATCCTCGTCGGCAACCATGACGAGGGTTTTGAGCGCGTGCTCGCCGAGCGCGTGCTCGCCGAGCGCGTGCTGCGACGCGAGGAAAACCAGGGTCGCGCAAACTCCCCGGCGACGGAACGCCGGGTGGGTTCCGACGTTCTGGAATCGCCCCAACGCGCCATCATGGAAGAGGCCCAAATCGGCCACGAGCTGATTCTCCGAAAAAGCGCCGTACCAATGCCCGAGGCCGGCTTCGGACATGCGCCTGTAGCTCCTCATCTGCGCCACCTTGAAGCGTCCATACTCCTCGGCGCTGAAGCATTCGTCTCGGCACGTAATCTGGTTCTCGGTGGCCGCGTGCCAATCCTCATCGCTCGAGAGCGGACGAACGCTGACCTCGGCATTGAATCGTCGCGGACGGGCCGTTCGAGACGCCGACAGGACGACACTCTCCTACCATGGCCTCTCCAACCGGTCCTGTGGTAAACGCGGCACGACGGCCCCGCCGTCGCAGGTGAATCACAAAGGGAGAAGCGCCATGGCTTTGAAAACGTCCTTACTCGTTCCCATCGTTCTGCTTTCAGCCATTGACACGGCCGCCTACGCGGTGTGCGCCGTGAGCCCGCTCGCGGGCTCGTGGCTTAACGCCGACCCCGCCTCGCGTTCCATAAAGCGAGTCGACTACGTCCAGTTCTGCAACGACACCGTCGGCATCCCATGCGACGAAAATGGATGCTATCCTCCTCCCCCGCCTCCCGCGGGCGAGATCCGTCTGTTCGGAAGCTGCTCGCCCACCAACTGCGATTGGGGCTTCACCAACGTCGCGAACTCCGCCCCTTGGGTGAGGGGCAATTATGATCAGGGATTCGCGCAGCGCGAGGTCCTTGCGCGGCACGTCGCGGCCACGGGTCGCCTCGAACTCATCACGCGCACGCGTTTCGTTGATGGGAGTGGACGCCCCAACCGGGAAGACCGCGAGTTCTTCCGGAGGGCGAACGTGGCCGTGAGCCGCGAAGCCAACGTCGATCGCCCGGGACGCGACTACCTCAACTACGCGACGACATCCGACGCGAACGCCTGCCGTTCGAACTGCCAGAGCGACGTGAAGTGCACCGCCTTCACATGGGTGCCCCCTGGCGTGCAGGGACCGCAGGCGCGCTGCTGGCTCAAGAACGCTGTTCCCGGAGCCGTCTCGCGCACCGGCATGGTGTCGGGCGTGAAGACGATCAACTAACCCTCTGCGCAGCTGTTAGATGCTCGAGAGGTTCTGCACCGCACAGGTCCCGTAGCGGGTGGCGCCCGCGCTCGGGCTCATGGCAAACCAAATGGTTGCCGCGCCATTCTGGGGATTCTCGATAGTGAGGACCTGCTCGCCCTTGGAGGAGACCAGGCGGATTCTGCCTTTCTGGCTGCGATCGACGGTGTAGGGGAACGTCGTTTCGCGACCGCCTTGTTCGACCGTCAAGGCCTGGGCCACGAAACGCCCCCCGGGACTCTTGTAACCAACCAATGCCGCCCAAAGGTTGTTGGTCGTTGACGCACAGGACACCAGCAGCGCTTGAGGCGCCGCAGCATCGAGGACCTGAGATTCCGGAATTTGCTCCGACGCAGAGCCGCAGGCGCTCAGGACGCCTAATGCCAACGCAGCACTGAAGAACACAGGAGAGGCGGAAGAAAGCAGGTTCGATGCTGTCATGGGGCGACCTCGTGCGGGACGTTTTTTCACGGAAAGCGGCGGTTGCCCGCTCAGAGTGAGCTAACGCACTGACCACCGGGGAAGCAACGTCGTCATCCCACGTTGATG
>JBIKVI010000247.1:0-6783 GCA_044356935.1 Silvanigrellaceae bacterium
CCTTCGTTGATGTGTGGATCGGACGAGGAGACGGCGAGGGGGTACTTGGGCTATCCTGCATGACTTCGGGCACTCCCTGTTCCGTAGGAGTTACTTTTCGTTTTGGAACAGGAACGTTACCCGGGGAATGCCCTCTCCTCCACTTGCTCAACCTCTCATCAAGATCGTATCAGCGGACTGATGCCAACAAGCGTCATGGGCGGCCTCAAGTTACAGGCCAGAAATCCCACGGGGCAGCGCGCTTGTCATAAAGCGACAGCACGACGTCGCCGCGCTTACCGAATCGCGAAAAGAACTCACCATTAGGATCGACGATGAGCGCCTTTTCGCCGTGAAGGCGTCTCGATTGGAGAAGCTGATTGATGGCGTTTGTCTTGCCGGTCTGTGAGGCTCCGGCGAGGCCAACGTGAAGCCCGGCCGTCTCTCGAACGATGCGAATTCGCTCACGTCCAATAACGAGATCTTCCTCGCGATATCGATGCGGGCGGGCTTTGTCTTTGACGGCTTTGGAGATGGTCTTCTGAAGTTCCCGTGCCGAGACGAGCGCGTGCTCGCCGACTCGGACCTTGGCTCCGGCAACAGCATTCTTCGAACGTTTTCGGAGCCAGATCGTCGAAGCAATGAATGATGTCGAGAAGGCAAGAATGCCTGTCGAGAGATAAGCCCAGTTACGGTTTGAATAGACAGACCATTCCAACAGAAATCGCGCTGACCTCGCTTTGTCGATTTTAGAGAGCCAGCGGCCTTCCAGCATCTCGAGCCGGACGAACCAGTACACGCGATCGAGGGCGAGTTCGCCCCACGCTTCGATGCCTCCTGGCATGGAGAAGGTGATCGCAGCGAAGGTTACAACTACCGAAACCGCAGCGGCGATCGCGATACAAATCCCGAACCGCCTCGCGAGAATTTCGCGCTCCGTCGCGAGCACCGCCGAGCCAAACTGGGCACGCAATTCAGTCGGCATTTTCACCTCCCGTCAGATGAGAAAGCGCATCTTCATATCGCTGGATTCTTCGTTCGACGAATGCCGCCATTTCAGATCGCATCTCCACCTGTTCCTGCACGGGAAGCGATTGCAGGACGGATTCGATTCG
This sequence comes from Silvanigrellaceae bacterium, assembly GCA_044356935.1. Lineage (GTDB taxonomy): Bacteria > Bdellovibrionota_B > Oligoflexia > Silvanigrellales > Silvanigrellaceae > JADCJN01. The sequence goes on from JBIKVI010000247.1 coordinate 1,095, forward strand.
GAAGTGATTCACGCTGCTGTCGTGGATGAGTTTTCGAAGCAAGAAGAGAATTTGCGCGAGGCGATCGTGACTCGATTCCAATCGCGAGTTGAACTCGCGCCTGAGAAGATTCAACTCCTCGGACACGCCTGTCTTCCAAGACGCGGTGATGAGGTCCTTTACGTAGTTCGACCTGGATTTCTGCATAGAGTCCGCACGACGTTCCAGCTGATCGAATTCGGTTTGCTCGAGGTTCACGTAGATTCGAAACTGTGTTGGCAATTCTGGGCTCCTTTCCGGTGCGGCACCTCAAGCGTCCGATATGAGAGGCGAAGCGCTCGTTTTGATACGTCCCGTGCCGCACCTTCGAATTTCGGTGCGGCACTCGCTGCGGCACCGGTTGTCTCCGGAATTTCTGGATTTCCCGTTATCTGTGCCGCACCAAGTGCCGCACGCAGGTGGCGTAGTGTGTGCCGCGAGAGACCAGGGGGAACGATGGCGCGCAGGGCGACTTTTCGCCCTGCGTGACAGAGTGACAGCCGTCTGCCGGAAGGACGCGCGGAGCGCGGCCGAAGGCAGGCGTGCTGGACCCTGGTCGAGCCCGGAGGGGGTCCGGGGTCGCCCCGTGCAACGAGGCAAGGACCGCACAGCGGGCCGCAGACTCGGCGCAGGCAAGCTCCGCTTGCCGAAGGGCTTCCGTACCCGCTTCCGGTCCCGCCCCCGATTTCATGCGGTCTCCCGCTTCGGGCGTTTCGCAAGCCAGGCATCGAAGAGTCTGTCCTTGCGCAGCTCCTTCAGGAGGCCTTCGACGACACCTTCCTCGCTCACGCTCTGTCCATGAAACTCGCTCAGAAACTCGGTGTAGTCGGCAAGCAGTCTCTGCGTCGGCTTGGTGAGCACCCAGGTCTTTTCGACCTTTTCATGCGTCAGCTCGATCTTCACGCGTGGCCGATTTCGACCCATCACAGGTGCCTTTGAGGTGCCCGCCTTTTTCGGATTCTTTCCCGTCGCTTTCGCAACAGGTGAGGCCGCAGGTTGAACATCCGTCTCGATCGTCATTCTTCTTTCCTCCGCTCTGTCCAATCGTTCGTGTTTCCGTGCGCGGGATCTTCGTCACATTGATCGTCCCCCTTTCCCTTCGCGCTCGTGGGTGCGTTCGGCTGCGTCCCTTGCCCGCGCGTTTTCCTGCTTGGAATCCCAGGTGTCGAAGTACGATTTGACGTTGTTGTCATCGGGCCGCATGGCCTCAAAAAGCGCGCGCGCTTCCGGCGGCCCCTTCACGAACGAAATCTCCATGCGTTCACCCTCGAATGTTTCGTCGCGTTCCCTTTGGTAGGTTTTCCAGTCGTTGAAATTCATCCCGATGGAAAGTTCTGGGTCGTGGATTTCCGCCCGCAGGGTGATCTCGTTTTTTTCGTCCCCGGCCTTCACGGGAGTCTGGGGGCTCTTCTGATGACCGGGCTCTGGCACCAGGGAAGTCTTCATGCACGATCTCCTTGTTGTTGATGGTGGCGTTCACCTGCGCGGTACAAGGGCTCGAAAACGAGCGACGATGGCCCCTCCCAGCCCCGACGACTGGAGCAAACGGTTGGCAAGGAAGACACGCATGCCAGCCCAACCGCAGATCATCGTGAGGCCGATCTGCAGGACGAAATAGACACCTTGAATGCCGGCGATGTTCGCATCGACGATGGCCGCACCTGCAAGGACAAGCGGATCAGCACGGAGCGCGGCCATGGATTCGACGTTCTCCTTGGCCGAGGCGAATAGCATGGTCGACTGGTACAGAAGCGTCGAAAGTGGTTCGTAGGCTGTGAACACCAGAAGCAGACCAAGCCATGAAAATGCAAAGCGCGTCACTCCGAAGCAGAGGGCGGCCGCCGCGAAGACGAAGGTCAGCGCCAGGATCCCTTTGGCGTACCCACGCAGAGGCGGCAGGAAGTCAGCGAGCTTCGAGTAGACGAACGCGACCTCATTCCGTGTATCTGCGATGCGATAGTTCGTTCCCGTGAAAGACCTGAGAGTGGAGTTGAGCAGACCGCCGACACTCAGCGTGTGCGCGAGATTCACGAAGTAGCTCTGCCCCAGGTTCTCCATCGGGTGCCCACTCCCCGGCTCCAGGAGTCCCGCCGTGTTCAGCCCCTGGCTGTTGTTGTCTCCCGCGCGTGCGCGCACGTAGCCCACGAGAGCGGAGGCGATGACCTTGTTTCGGTATGTTTCCTTGTCCGCAAGGCCAAGGCTGACCCCAAGCTTGTTGACCCCGAGCGTTCCGGCGTCGATCCAGTTCGCCCCCTCTTTGCCGTCCGCCCATGTGAAGAGGTGTCCCCGCAGGGCGTTGACCTCCTCCCTGCAATGCGGCTTAGAGACGTCAAACAGGCTCGAAAACGAACTCGTGTTCGAAAGCACCGGAGCCACTCGCATGTCGGCGCAGTTCTCAAACAGCGTCTGGAGAGACGTCACCACAGCCGGGTCATCGATTGCGGCTCCTGCTGTCTGCGCCATGGCCTGGGCGAGCATCAGAGGACTTTTGGAGTACCCTTCGTCGCCGAAGGCTCCCGCCACATGGGCGGAGAGCTGTCTTGAGATCTCGTTGGCCGCAGTATGGAGCTGCACGTAAAAGAACAGGCCGTTTGCCGATGAGCCGAGGCCGGAGTACTTGCCCGTGGCCTGCACGCGAGCGGACGAGGACCAGTCCTTGCCGGTCGCGTTCACGGGCCGGAAGGTCTGAGGCGCATTCGTGGACAGAAGGCTGAGCCCCACCATGCTGGTGAGCAGCGCCGTGAAAAAACGGCGCGCGGCGAGCGCGGGAGTCTGGTCAGCTGTCATCCCCCAGATGCAGCGCATGAGCACGAATCCAAGCCACGTCGCCACGGCCATGCGAAACAAAGCGGTGTTGAGGAACGTCGTCGCTATCCACTGCTGAAGCGAGACGAAGTGCGTCCACAGCGACGCCTCGATGGGGCTTTGCGTGAAGAGGGAGTTCATTGCGCCCTCCCCTCGCACGATAGCGTGTCCACGCAGTCTGTTTGCGCCTCAAGCTCGTTTCGATTGTTCTCGATTCGCCCCTGGGACAAGCGCGCCGCCATCAGCCTATTTCTAGACCTCGTTGCAACCGCCAGGTCCGAGATGGCCCGCCTGACCTCCTCGACAGAGGGCACCTGCTCTGCCAGGAGCGCGGCGCGAAGTGCTGGGAAGGCCGTGTTCACGCGTGACCGGTACTCGTCGCGCAGCGCGACCGGAACGGCACCATTGAGAAGCCCGGAGGCCATCACGGATTCCAGCCGCGCTGAACCCTGTTCCGCGGCCTCTCGCCCCAAAGCCCGTCCCAGTGCCAGGCACGCAAGGCGCCTGTCCTGCGTTCCCAGGTCCGCGAGGTTTTCGGCATCGACAGGCGAGAGTTTTCGAGCTGCGACGTCTTTGAGAAACGCACCGTAAGGCAACGGAGGCGAGGTCCGGCCAGCCATCAATGCATTCAAGTCAGCACAGGCCGCCTGCTGTCCGGTGGCGAGAAAGTTCCCCGCTGCATCGGCAGGGCGGAGCATTCCCTTACTGAACACAGGCTGCCAGAAGCCGTCAGGCTGCACCTCGATTTCCCCGAGCATCGATGCCAGGAGATCATAGTGCGGCTGTTCCTTTGCGAACCCCACGATGGCGCTGAGCACCTTCTGCTTGCCGCTTGTGAACTTCTTCTCGAGACCGGCCTGGAAATCGCGAAGCGGCAAGCCGGTTTTGTCCTGGCACTCGGCCGTGGCCCGCGCGGTATCGAGTCCACCTCCGACTTTCTGCGAGACGCACTCCGCCTGCGCCTCGGCACGCAGCTGCATCGCCCCCTTGTCGGCCTGGTTGTCGATGTATTTGTCGATGGCCTGACAGGCCTGCGCGCGCAGATTCAGGTTGCCCTGGAGAGAGAGGAAGTCGTGCCGGAGCTGCGCGCACACAGTCGGGTAAGCATAGCAAAGGGTGAGCATGGCCGAAGTCGAAGCGAGGCGCCGCGCATCCGCCGCATCTTTGGGAATCATCTTTTCGAGCTGCTTCTTAATGGCCTGCAGCTGGCCTTCGATGTCGGCCGTGATATCGAGGCGACCGCAATCGAGTCGGGTGGAGACGCCGGCACGGAAGCTGCCCACATCCACGCCCGGCGCGCGGTTGAACTCTTTGCTCGTGCCGAAAAGGTCGCGCGCGCCCCTGGAAGACTCGATGGTGTTTTCGTAACGGTACGCGGGGACGTTGCCGTTCTGCCCCAGCGCAGAGCACGTGAGCGCAACGAGAGTCGCCAGCGAAAGCGCTGGAAGGATTTTCCTCATGCAGCCCTCCCACGTTCCAAGAGAGACGCGATTTCCTCTTCGGACAGGGAACGATGTTCCCCCGAGGCCGCGCGCACCCCGCGCGGGAAATGGGCCGCAAGCAGTGACACCGCCGCGAACATCGACTTCGTTCTGGCCGCGAGCATCAAGGCCGTTTCGACCTCGATGGATTTGCTCGCCGCGCACCAGTAATCGAATCCGGTCGGGACATAGGTGAACGTCCCCTGCGTTTCGTCACCCAGCCACAGAGCATCAGAGTATCGCCCGTCGACCTTGCGCAGGCTGGCCACGACGTCGAAGTAATGCTCACGCGAGAAGAGACTGGCTTTGCCTTCCTGGAAGGCCGCCCGCGCCAGGCCCAGGTCCTGATCGAGCATGCGCAGGATGACCTTGTTCGGCGACACGGCCCAGATCTCGCGAGGCCCTGCCAGTTCCAGATAGTCCTTCACCTGGTTGGTGAGACCCACGCACGTGATGCCCATTTTGCGAAAACGCTTCCACGCGTCCTGCACGAAGGACACAAGCTCTGGACTTTCGCCCGCGAGCACGCCGACCTCCTCGATGACGAGCATCCCTGGCACGCCAGCATTCTCGGGTCTGCGGATCTGCCGAAGGATCTCGGCGAGGATGCATTGCGTGACAAGCGACTGCAGAACCGCGTTGCCCGAAAGTGCGTCGAGATCGTAGAGCGAAAAACCGGGCGTGGGGGGATCGAACTCGTCGAAGACCTCCGCATCGAAAAGTGCCGCATAAGGACCGCTGCCAACGAACGGCGCGAGCAGTGCCCGCAGATTCTCAGGCACCAAAAGCGGAATCTTCATGCCCGTCGCGACGGGAAACAGGTTCTCGACGACATCGGAAAGCCTGGGAACCCGCAACTGTCCCGGCGCGCTCGCCCGCAAAGCGCCCGAGCGGTATTCGGTGTGCGCATCGAGTTCGTTCATCTCGAAAGCCATTCGCACGCCTTCGGAGAGCAGCATCTCCTCGATGGCTCCGATCCTGACACCGGGTGAGCCGAGTGAAATCGCCGTCCGCAGGATTCCAACGATGACAGGCAGCCTGAACTCGTCGAACCTTCCCCGGAAGATGTTCGGGTAGACCTTGGGCGGCTCCACGAACTGGCTTCCGGAGTTCTCTCCGATGACCTCGGCGAGAATGCGGTAGGAGGTTTTCTTGTCGATGGCGAAGATCATCGACCGCTTCCGCGAGGCGGCGAAGGCCACCACCGTATTCGCCATATAGAAGCTCTTTCCGCCGCCGCTGCTTGCGAGAACGGCCAGGTGTGGAGATGTTTCCGAGTCTCGTGAGTCCAAGGTCACCAGACCGCCCGCCCTGCTCACCATGTACTGGGTGGGAGATCGCGTGCCTTGGAACGTGCCGAACAACGGCAGATAAGGCCCCAGCTG
>JBIKVI010000034.1:0-22347 GCA_044356935.1 Silvanigrellaceae bacterium
AAGATGCCCCGACTTTGGTAGGTGCCTCGTGACTACCAACCAAAACTTTTTTTTGTCCTCGGGAGTTCGTGAGCACGAGTAGATTGCCCCCGGCGAACTTGAACTCGCCTATCTGCGTGAGGCGATTTGGAACTTGCGCCGTCCACGCCGACCATGTTTCTGGATTTCTGCGACCGATCTCGACGGGAAAGGTGTCGATAAGGTCGCCATTCGCCAAAGCGATGAACCAATCGCGGAACCAGTACCCTCCGTGCACCGGGGGGAGCTCACGCCGCTCGAAGCCGAAAGTACGCCCCGCCTCGCTGAGTTGATGTGTCACTTTAGCCGGATCTCCCACGAAGCCTGAGAACTTGGAGTGGAAGAGCGTTCCGATACGTCGGCGAGGCGAATCCGTAAAGAGCCCGCCTTCCAGGGTATCAGCGTTCTCCGCTTGGGCACCCGTCACCGGGCCTTTGGCGCATGCCACCGTGGCTACAATAGCGAAGTATACCGAAAGGATAGCTCGTCTTTTCGGCGCGATTTTCATGCTGCTCCCTGGTCCACGCGGAATCGATCGCATTTTACTCGTTATCGGATCGTCGCAGGGTATGTTGAGAGCTGCTTCAAGAAGCGCGACAGGACGCCGAGAATCTCGGGCCGCGGATGGGATTCCGGCTGCGTCACGTAGACGGCGTGGCGCCCGAAAGAAGCGAAGGGAGCTGCCTCCGACTCGTTGGGGACCGCGCAGTCCTTCAATGCGATCAACGCGCCACTGCCGTGCGGGGCCCGCGCGACGAGATGGGGAACGACCGCGATGAGGGGCGCAGGCGGGCCCTCGCGTGGTTCCCATGCCTCGTCGCCCCAACGCCCTCTTGGCCAGGCATTTGAATCATTGGAACGCCAAGAGTATCCGCGCGGAGTTTGTCCGAGCGGGCGCCAGCGCCGGTGAGTTGTTCGAGTTAGGGGCCGGAATGGTGTGCAGCCAACCCTATGCGGAGGCACGCCCTCCCCGAGAGGCCGTCGACACACGATTGGGCGAGGGCGCGTTTTCGTTCCTGCAGTGGCTCCAAACTGGAGTCAACGCCAAGGAAGTCGAAACCAAGTTCGCAGCCATTTTCGGGGCGAGCATCCTGTTCTCCGCGAAGGCAACGATGGCGTGGTGCGCCTCCGGCAGCTTGATCTCAACTTTCACGATGCTCATGAACATCCTCATGTGTCTGGAACCTTTCTGCCCAAATGTCATGGGCAAAGGCCAGACTCACTTTTTTACACGCTACCGAGGAGAGAGCAGAGCCCCAATGAAATTAGAGAGACAAGAGGTGAGCGACGAAGTGGGTGCTTCAAGTCTGTTCTCCTGTGTGACCAGCTTCGCGGGTGCGGTGGGGTGGGCTGGCAGAGTCCGCGGGAAAGAGCTGTGGCCCGCGCGTTACTTCTCACGTTGTCCATAAGCGTAAAGCGTGTCTGCAGTGGAATCGTAAAACCCACCTGTAAAGGATTCGTTGAGAGACGTTTTTGCACCTGAGAGGCTAGGAAATGTGCGGTCTAGAATGACCTCCACATACTTTCGAAAATTCGTAAAGTCTTTTGTGTTTAGACCCTGGATCTCTAGTTCCTTGAGTGCATAAACGAGCGAGGCGGGGGGCGGGCCAGGGTTTGCGAACAGGTGCCACGACTCTGGCGAGGAGAAATGAGAATCTAACTCTACTGAACGGTCGAGGATGAGCTTCGCAACTGCAGTTTTCTCGGCTAAAGCCATCTCATTTGGGCCCATTTGTCGGGCATTCTGCGGATTTTCGACTGGCGCCTTACCCGCAGATTCAATGTCTCTCTGAACTAACTCTCGATATTGCGCGTCGACATTGAAAAGGATGTTCAAACCCTGCTTCACTTCTCGGAACGCCGGCGCTTTGATAATGAGGCTATCCCACGATGTGAAGAAAAAGGCGCAGTCGTCCCACCCTTTGTTTTCGGGGCTCGACCTGATTTCGCCGGTTCCGGATCGAATCTTTTTTTCGCAGCTCATGTTCGAATGGTCGTTTATTCTTTCGTTAATTTGACGTCGAATTTCTAAACTGTGCTGCAAAAATTGCTTGGTTGTTGTTACTCTGTCTCGGTAATCTTGTACTTTATCACTGTAGTCTTCAAGATCGTGTGTATAAATGATGTACACGTCTACAGAATCAGATTTCTAAACGGTAGAAAAACTCACCAGAAAATTGACAATTTCTTCCGGGGTTGGGGTCAGCGCTGTGCCGTCATTTGTGTGAGAAATCGGAAGGAAAATCTTCCCACTTCCACTGGGATTCAAAGAAATCGCCTTCGTTCCCGCTTCGAGCGATGGAGTCTGTTTCACTAAACTCACGCCATTCTTGGGGAGGCATGAGAACAAAGCGAGATTCAGAAATACCACGAGCCACTTTAAACACAGCCGAGTTCGAGGCCTGAGGAAGAATGCGAGCCGCAATGTGTGTGGAAAGACATGAGGCTCGCGAGGACCTGGGTGTTTCAAGTCTCTCCTCCGATCTGGGTGAAGCGCCGTGACTCCAGAGTGGGTGGAGGCATGTTTCCTAAGCGAACGAATCTGCGCATCACGCCCATGCACCCATCGTGTCGGGTTTTCCGTTCCGTCGACGAGGCGTCGTTCGTAGAGCCGCCAATTCTTCGTTGGTCTTCAGGGGCGCCCTCTTCACATACCCTTGAGTATGCTGCGTCGGGTCGCCCCCTCGACCGCCTCGAACGCCTCGACCTGGCGGCTCTGCAAACGACGCCGCGGACGACGTGCCTATTTTTCAGCAATGATCGTCGCGGTGATCATCCTCGGAGATCCTAGGAGCATCCTGATCCCGAAGCTGGGAAAACACCGCCCACCGTCACGACAGGGTCAGCCCTCTGCCCCTTGTTCAGAGGCGCGCTCCATGATGCGCGTGAGCCTGCGCGCGAAGGAACCTGGATCCTTGACCGCCGAACCTTCCGAAAGCAGAGCGGTTTCATAAAGGACGTCGACCCATTCTTTGAGGGTCGCGTCGGCAGCACCCGCTTGCTTGAGCCGGGCGAGGTTGCGAATGAGAGGATGCGAAGGGTTCACCTCAAGCGTGCGCTTACTGCCCGAGAAGTCCTTGTTGGTGGCCTTCATGAGGCGCTCCATATGGGCCGACAACGCATACTCGTCGGACACCAGGCACACGGGACTCTCCTTGAGACGGCGCGAGGATTTCACGTCCTTCACTTCGGCGCCCAAAGCTCCGCGGAAGCTTTCGAGAAGTCCAGCGAGTTCCTCGGCCGGCACTTCCTCCTTCGAGTCCTCCGGCTCTTTGCCCACGCCCAGAAGGTCGAGATCGCCCTTGGCGATGGACTTGAGGCTCATGCCTTCGTGACGCGGGTAGTCCATGATGAGCCACTCGTCGATGGGGTCGACGAAGAAGAGGACCTCCACGTCGCGGGCCATCAACGCCTCCAGGTGCGGGCTGCTCGCCACGGCGTCGTAGGAAGGACCCGAGAGGAAGTAGATGTCGCTTTGTCCAGAGGCCTTGCGCTCGACGTACTCCTTGAGGCTCACCCAACCGTCGCGTCCGGTGCGCGTCGACCTGAAGCGTGCGAGCGACGCGAGGGCTTCCTGGTTGTCGTGGTCGAAGTGGAAACCCTCCTTTAGGGTGGCGCCGAACGACTCGTAGAACGACGCGTACTGCTCCGTGTCGTCTTTGGAGAGCGCCTCGAGACGGCCGAGGATCTTCTTCACGATTTGCTTACGGATGGCGGGCAGCTTGGCATTCTGCTGCAGGATTTCACGCGAGACGTTGAGGGGAAGCTCGTCGGTCTCCACGACTCCCGAAACGAAACGCAGGTACTCAGGGACGAGTTCCTTGCACTTTTCCTGAATGCTCACGCGTTTTACGTAAAGGTGAAGGCCGTGACCATCGCGCTGGTTGAGGTCGAAGGGAGGGTTCTTGGGAACGAACACCACGGCCTGGAAGGGCGTGAGGCCTTCCACCGACAGGTGCTCGTGAAAGAGCGGTTCATCGAAGTCGCGCGAGATCTGCTTGTAGAGCTCCACGTAATCCTCGGGCTTGTTCTCACGCTTGTTGCGCGCCCAAACTGGAGTGGCCTGGTTGAGGCGCTCCTCGGCATCCTCTTTTCCGGCGAGGAGTACGGGGTAGGTCACGTAATTGGAATACTTCCGCACGATGCTGCGCAGGCGCCATTCCTCCGAGAATTCCTTTTCGTCATCCTTGAGGGTCAGCTCGATGAGAGTGCCGCGTTCCGTTCGGGTGCCGGGAGAGAGCGTGTACGAGCCGTCGCCGGCCGACTCCCAAACCACCGCTTCGCCGCCGCGCGCCGAGACGCTCTCCACGCGGACTTTGGAGGCCACCATGAATGCGGCGTAGAAGCCCACGCCGAACTGGCCGATGAGGTTGGCGTCCTTGCGCTTGTCCTCCGAAAGGGCCTCGAGGAACTTGCGCGTGCCCGAGTTGGCGATGGTGCCGAGGTTGGCGATGACCTCGTCGCGGGTCATGCCGATGCCATTGTCCTCTATGAGGAGTCGCCCACCTTCGGAATCGCAGGTGAGACGCACGCCAGGATCGCGGGGCGACGGAGTGAGGTCGCGGTTAACGACCTCCTCGAAGCGGAGCTTGTCGAGTGCATCGCTCGCGTTGGAGACGAGTTCTCGCAGGAAGATCTCTTTGTTCGAGTAAAGCGAATGTATCATCAGCGATAGCAGCTGTTGGACTTCCGCTTGGAAGGCATGCGTCTCGACGGCGCTCATGGGTGTCTCCTTGGGTGCGGGAAGTTGGGAAAGTGGCCAGATGGCGGGAAGGGTAAGCGGGCGAGCCTCCTGGTCAAGTTGGGAATCGTAAAAATTCGGCGAGCGGCCACCGACCTCGTCTCTAGGGAGAGGAGGACGGCCAGCGCGGCGACGCCGCGGACCATTCCCGCTCTCCATGGGTCCATTAGAGGAGAACACCCTATGACTTTCCCTGCACTTTCCCCTTTTCTCCGTTCGGGCAAATCGCCAGCGGATCCACGTCCGCCCGCGCCTAAGCTCCTGACCGTGCTGACCCTTGGTGGTGTGTGCATCGCCTTTGCCAATGCAACACTCACGGGCTGCGGCGACACCCAGTTCCAAGAGAGCACGGTGAAGAAGGCGAACCTTCAGAAAAAGTCCGACCCCAGGACCACGAGCTCCGCCGATGCAGGTGGCAAGGTGTCCGACGAGAGGGATGTGTTCTCGGGGGCCGCAGGGCAAAGCGCCGTTGACGCCGTGGCTGACGAGGACTCTCGAGGGCCCGGCGGCAAACCCTTGTCCGAAGGAGACGCGCTGGGCGCTGTCGACCCACTCACCGGGCTGCCGCTCCCCGCTTCGGACTCGGGAGCCGTGCCGGGAGAAGGCGCCTCGGGCGGAGTGCCTCCCGGTTCGACGTCCATTGTTCCCCTTCCGGCGGATCCAGGGGTCCCAACAACGCCGCCTGTGCCGCCTGTGCCGCCTGTGCCGCCCACAGCCCCAATCGTGGCGACACCGAAGCCACCCGCCAACGCGCAGGAAGTCGTCAACGTCTGCGCCACGGGCGTGAAGGTGAAGAAGGCGTTCACCCTTTCCTTCGCCTCCACCGAGAACGTCACGGGCTCCCTGTGCAAGTGGAGCTCGCCCCCGGAAGTGGACGGCAGGCAGGCCGACGACACTATCCGTGGTTCATACCTGCAAGAGCAGTCGGTGACCCTTCCGGAGTCGGCCGTCCTGTGCGGCTCTCGCCTCTCTACGTCTGAGGCTACGCTGTGGCGTTACGACGACGAGGTCGTGCTCACCCTCAACGGCGTCGTCCTCATGACGAGCCAGGACCGTTACCTCTGGCGTTCCCCTGAAACGCGGACACAGCCCATCCATACGGCCCTCGGATCGGGATTCGTGTTCGACTGGGCCAAACTCGCCGCGTTGAAGCAATACAACACGGGTTCGACAATCGACTCCATCTACTGCCATGGACTGCCACGTGGCTCGGCATCGTGCGAGCTGCCGCTCACGCAGCAGACCGGCAGCGTGAAACTCTCCCTGCCCACCCAGGCGGTGGCCGAAATCTCGCTGAAGGCCAACCGGGAGAAAAAGCTGACCTACGGACTCCTTGTGACGGGCGACAACGATCCAAGCATCGACTGCAAGCACTCGGGCATGGTGATCCAAGGGGAGGTGGAGTACGTCGTTCCGCAGTGAGTCGCTTCACCCGCGGGGCTGGGGTTGGAGTAACATGGGAGGGTCGGCTTTCCGACGTTACTTTATCCCCTTCCCCCAGAAGGACTCCCCACATGACGCGTGTTCCATTCTATCGTGGCGCTTCCCGCACCAAGTCCTACTCGGGCAAGGACACGCCTCCCACGTGGGAACTCAAGAAGGGCAGCGTGACCAAGTCCGGCACCTTCGGCGACGGGGCAAAGACTCCCGTGGGAGAAGGAGAGGGTACGGACGATGGTACGGACGATGGTACGGATAATGGTACGGACAATGCTACGGACAATGGAGAGGGCGATGCGACCATGCTCACCCGTACTTCGCCTTCCCTCGCGCCGAACGCCGCGCTCATGAAGCCCATTCTGCGCGCTCGTCAGCTGATGGGCTTCTAAGTCCTGGGCGTTGTTGCTAAGTCGATTCTACGAACGACGCCAAGCCCACTGGCTGAATTACTGGCGCAACAGCCTGGCCAAGAGGTCACGATCGTAGCGGGCCGAGACGCAAGCTTGCCCTCCATCGGCCGCGCGACATTTCTCGACGATAGCGCTAGGGAAAGGACCGAAGGCGTCGATGCCTTCCACGCAGTAGGTGGTAACGGGGTCCCATGTGGCGCCCCGCGGGCACGCACCTTCGCCCCGCGCGCCGATGGCCAAATCCAGGGCCCAGCGGTTGGATTTGCAAGCCACTTCGCCGCCGCCCCACGCGATGCACTTGGCGATCATCGAGGTGCTGAAGGGGCCCCAGGCGTCGGTGCCGTTGGTGCAAAGCTTGCCGCCGGCCGTGCCCACGGCGAGCTCCTCGTAGCCTTCGGGGCATTGGATAGGCCCCAACGTCACGGCGCGCCTTAAGCCAACGCCGGGCGTCCCGCCGGCCGCGCGGACGGCGGAAGCCACGGAGGGGACCTCGTCGAGCCGCACGAAACGCGCACTCGGCGACTCGCGCGTCATCCTGTCGACGACGATGCGCACCATGTCCGCCGTGCGCCAACCGTTGGCGCCGCCGTCGTGCAGGAGCACCACGCCGCGCCCTTTCGCCTTCATTTCGCGAACGTAACGATCGGCGCAGGTGGAGATGCCCACGCCCCTTCTCCAGCATGCCCAGTCAGCCTGGCCGCCGCTGGCATTCACGGTGGCGTCGCCACCGATGTTCCAATAGAAAGGGCCCGCGTACTTGGCCATGCCCGTGGCGTTGATGCGATCGACGTGGGAACGGTTCACCCAATTGCCGTAGGGCGCGCGGAAGAGGAACGCTCCGCCCGAAACGTAGGGGGCGATGATTCTGTCGGTATTGCGTATCTCGGCGCTAAAAGCGTCGTAGCCGCTCCCTGAGAGGTCCGGGTGCGAATAGGTGTGGTTGGCCACGAGATGGCCAAGCTCCTGGAGCCGCCTCAAGATGGACGCTTTGCCCGCGGCAGCAGACCCCTGCACGAAGAAGGTGGCGGGAATGCCGCGCGAGGCGAGGAATTCCGCGATGGCGGGGGTCGCGTTGGAGGAGGGACCGTCGTCGAACGTGAGCGCAAAGGTCCCTGCGGCCATGCCCTCGTAGCGGCCCAGGAACGAGCTGCCGTAGGAGAAATCCTCGACATCAGATGCCGGTTTTTGCGCGTCGGAGCGCCCGCAAGAGGAAACACCGAGTGCGAAGCCGACAAGGGGAGCGAACACCGCGAGGAGGACTAACGGGGAGCGACGGATGATCACGAAGACCTCTAGGGCAAGTTGCAGGAGCGCATGGGTTGGTTGTTTGGGCATTGTCGAGCTCTTGGCTTCGCCTCAACCCGGTCAAACCACTAGCCACATCATCCAATGGACGCAACCCGCCATTTGGACCTTAAGGGATTTAGCGCCTGCGCCGATGCCAAAGGTATGGAAACCACTCAGGACGTGCTGCATCCGCATCGAAATCCCCAGCGATCGGCCCTTGCCGCCGTGGTGGGTGTGATGCTCTGTTCGACAGTGGCCCCCGCGCTTGGCCAGGGGGGCTTCGCCGAGAGGCAGGAGCAGCGACGCAAAGAGAGCTGGTATTTCTCGCAGCATCTCGGTGCGAAAAGCGAAAGTGCCCGTCAGGACGTCCTCTACCGCTTCTACCGCAGTCAGGCCCACAATCCGCGGCCGCGGCTGGAACCCTTCGTGTTCGGACTCGGGGCCACCGTCCTCGCGCGTGATTTTGCCACTAGCGGCGTCGTCGATGGCACATCAGGAGGTACTTTGGGCGCATCCGACACCGCCCGGCGGGAGGGTTTCCGCTCCGCGGGCTACGGTGGCGAGTTGTACTTCAACGACTTCGTTTCAGGGATACTCGGCATCCCTACGCTCAACATCGTCCCAGGAGTGCGCGCGGAGCGTTTAGAGGACGACGGCTCTTCCGCCAACCGCGTCACCACGTCCTGGGGGCCTTCGCTGCGCTTGTTCGGTTCCAACGCGCAAGACACGGCGCTCTTCCTTTCGTACCGTAACACGCGTCGCGACGCTCTAGGCGAGCGCTATCAGGCCTGGCACTGGTTGGGGGGTGGCCGCATCTACCTGCTCCCCGTGCTCGCGGGCGAGGGCGAGGCTCAATTCTCCGAGACGTTCTGGCCTGGTCGTCCGGACGCTCGCGCGAAGCGCGCCTCTTGGTGGGCAGGTGGTTACCTTGAAGTCTCCGTGGTCCGCGCGGGATTCCGATACTCCTTCGAAGAGTATTCCCGCGCGGATGGCGTCGACGCGTTTTCGGCCGCGGGCTCGCACGATGACGCGCCGCACCTCCGGCGGGAGGAGCGGCGCGCCGTGTACATTGGGATCTCGTACTGAGCGGGTGCCTGGAGGATTCGGCGGCTACCCCGAGATCCTTGGGATGCTTGGAACCTTCGCGGCCTGAGTTACTTTAGGCAGTCGTGCAGTCGAACGGCGGCGCCGGCCGCGTATCCCCGCGAGGCGTGCGCGTCGGGAGCGAAGGTCGTGCCCGTTCCCACGCTCGGACCCGCGACCCTGCAGACGGCCGACATCTCCTTGATTGCGGACTCAGCCCAGTGCCCACCGATATCTTCGAACGCGATGGTCTTTCCCGAATAGTCGGAGAGGGATTTTCCGCTGGGGCTCAGAGCGAGGCGCGCGGCGAGGCGCAGGAGAATCGTGAGCTCAGCGCGCGTGATGGGGTTCTCAGGACGGAACGTGCCGTCTTCGTAGCCCTCCACGAGTCCGGCTTTGGCCGCTGCGGTGAGAGTGCCCGCTGACCAACGCGAAGCGGGGACGTCTTTCCAGGGTGTCGCCCCTGTGGTGTCGCTACCGATGGTCGTGCCTAACTGCTTGAGGAGGGAAATGGCCATGACCACCGACTGCTCGCGCGTCAGGGCGCTCGAAGGACGGAACTCCGATTGGCCCTCTTCCTGCGAGACGATGCCCAGAGCCGCTGCTCGCACGACCTCGTTACGGTAGGGATCGCCTGCGAGATCGGAGAACGGTTCCCCCCCACTTGGGGTTGAGGTCGCCGTTGGAGTTGGCGTCCCGCGCGGACGCACTGTCGATCCGGTCGCGCCAGCGCCGTCTCGGGTTGTGAGGAGCTCGGCCGAAGGCCTATCATTGGTGAAATAGAAGTGGCCACGCGTGCGGCCATTGTAGGTGCGCTTGGCGATGCGCCAACCCGGCTCGAGGGTGAGGCGCGTCCACGCGGTCTTCGAATAGCCCGCCGCGCGCGCTACAACGAACACCGGTTCCCTGGGCATCAGGGGTTTCGCGCCAAGCAAAACGAGGCCTCCGTTCTCGTGGCGCAAGGAGAGGGTATAAGTGGGCGCCTGATCGACGCCGCCAGCGCGCACGGAGTAACCGTTGGAGTCGGCCGAGCGCGCGCATATGCCAGAGAAGTTGAATTTGAGGAGCAAGGGGTCCACGGTGGCCGGTTGGGTGCTCTCATTCACGCTCCAGCACTCGCGCTTGTCGCTGAGTTGTTCCACCACGACCACGCCACGCCCGTGGGGACCGGCCATCACGATGACCGACGAGCTCGACACCTCGGCTTGACCAAATCTCGGGGCCATTGCCGTGGTGGCTCCTTCTTCCGTCTTGGGGGTGCATGCGCCCAAGAGGGCCACGCTCAGGCCCGCGGCGGCAAGAGTCGACAGTGCTGCGGCGAAGGGATTTTTACGCGAAGTGGAATTCATGGGTTGCTCCCGAAGTGCGGTCCACGGCGTGGGCGTTTGCGCACCTTTGAGCAAGGACCGATCCAATAGAGGAAGGGCCAGACTCCGGGATGTTACGTTGTCCTCAGAGGTGTCGAAGCTTTTGACGCACGTCGAGATTTCGTAGGGTTTGGCGCCATGGCGTCCGGGCTCGCAACGGCGACGGCCTCGGCGGCGGCGAGAATGTCCGAAGCCACAGGCGTTTCCCGAAACAACACCACATGACTCGCGGCAGCCCGCGCAAGCGATGCCTCCGCGGACTTGGCGGCTTTGCGCGACACCGCCAAGATCAGTGGCGTGTGAGGGGCGCGTTCGAGTTGCGCGAGGCGAGGAGCGAGTGCGGAAACGTGCCACGGATGGAAGATCTCCACGTAGGCCACGCGTCCGCTGGTGTGGGTGAGTCGCGCGTCGGGAAAACAGGCTGCTTCCCCGGGAAGGGCGAGGAAGTCATCGGCCTCCTCCATCTGCCATCCTGCGGGCGCTGCCTTGGCCCGAAGAGAGCGGAAGACCAAACCGAGCTCCGGAGGCGCGTATTGGTTGAAGGCCCGCTTGACGAGCCGCAGCTCCTCGCGCGGGGCGAGCTTAACAGTGTACTCATCGCCGCGCGCCAAAGCCACGCGCGCTGTGAGCGTCCACCCTTCCTCCGCGAGTAACGCAGGAAGGAATGAAGCGAGGCTGAAGCCGTACTTGAGCGAGTGCATGTGGAGCGACAACGGGCCTTCGAGTTCCACCACGATGGATCCTGAAGTGGACTCGCCAAGGCGCGCGATGAGGCCGTGGAAACGCAGGGCCTTCCAAAGCCGTCGCAGCAGAGCGCGATCGCCCGCGGGCAGGGTGACCTCCACGGAGCGTGCATTGACCATCAGGCATTGGGCAAGGGCGACGTTGTAACGTGAGAGGAGAGCGGCGGCGTCGGTGAATGGAAAAGCCGTAAGGGGAGACTCGTCGGGCAAGTCTGCATAGAGGGTTCCTTCGGTGAGGAGTCCGCGCGCATCCGCAGGGGCGGCCGCGCTTCCCGCAGTCGTGCGAGCGGACTCGGATTCGGTCTGGGCATCGGCAGGGGAAAGGGAGGCGGCGACCAGGTTTCGAAACTCCTCTGCCGTTCCCTTTGCGCCGACGGCCAGAATCCGCGAGGCTGCGAGGAACACTTCGCGCCGCAGCGCGGGGTAGTCGAGATCGTCCTTCTCCTTGGTGGTCGCAGCGTCGAAACAGACCTTGAGGAGACCCCGCACGAGCAGGGGTTCGATGCCCTGGGCCTGCGCGAGCTCCAGAGCTTGTGAACGCAGATCGCCCTGTGGCGTGCCAATGGCGCCGCGAAACAGCTCCACGAGATCCGCCACGAAGGGCGCCTGCTTAGCGTCGGCCCGAAGCCACTGGGGTTTGAGCTCACCCGACTGGCGGCGCACCCGCAGGAGATCTTTGGTAAGCACTATGCTGTTTCCTTCGTTCGTTGAGGTTCCTTTCGGAGGTGTCCGCCGACACGAGCTCATAGAGGATGGCGCGTTTACCCGGAGAGGCCCGAAGGATGCGGCCGAGGCGCTGCACGTGTTCACGCACCGTGCCCGAACCGCTCACCACCACCGCCACGGCGGCCTCGGGAACGTCGACGCCTTCATTGAGGACCTTGCTTGTGACGAGGCATCCGTAAGCACCTTCCCGGAACAGGCGGAGCATCTCCTCGCGCTCGCGAACCTTGGTGTGGTGCGTGAGCACGGGGAGCAGGAAGCGCTCTCCGAGGCGGTAGGCCATGGCATTATCCTGCGTGAAAACCAAGACCCGCTCGCCGGCGTGGCGTCGCAGGATGTCCCACAAGAGATCGGACTTGCGGCCCGCGGCCAGTGCGATCCCGCGTTGCTCACGGTAAGCAGCGAGCGCCTCGCGGCCCTTGGGCGATCGCGCCGCCACACGGAGGAACTCGCTCCACCCCGCCGGCCCCGACATGTCGACCCGAGCGAAGCGCAGGAACGAAACGTAACATTCGCGCGCCTGCTTGTAGCGTGCGAGCTCTTCCTCGGAGAGAGGCACCTCGACGGTGACGACCTCATAGGGGGCCAGCGTGGCGCCTTCCAGTTCGCCCACGGTGATTTCGAATCGCACGGGGCCGCAGAGGGCTTCGTAGTCGTCGTGGCGGCCGTCCTGGCGCTCGGGGGTGGCGGTCAGGCCGAGGCGAAACGGGGCCACACTCTGCACGGCCACCAAGCGCGTCTGCGGACCCGGAAGGTGGTGGCATTCGTCGTAAATATGAAGACCAAATCGGTTGCCGTAGTGGGTCACATGCAGCAGTGCTGAATCGTACGTGGCCACGGTGAGGGGTTTGAGATCGTGGTACCCTCCGCCGAGCAATCCGATTTCCCCGCCGAAGAACGACTTGAGGACGCCGTACCATTGGTTCATCAAGTCTATGGTCGGCACATGAACCAGCGTGGGGCGCGCCGCGCGCGCGATGGCCATGACGGCGAAAATGGTTTTGCCCGCGCCGGTGGGCATCACGATGGTCCCGTATCGCCCGGTGGAGAGCCACGCTTCGAGCGCCCGCGTCTGGTGACCTCGCGGTTCCAGCGGCTTGACCAGTGCGAAGGGAGTGGGTTCGAAGGCGCGCGCGCGATCCTCGAACTCGACGCCCTGTCGATGCAGCGCAAGTGCGATGTCGCGGTATCCCATAGCCAAGGCCCTGTGATGCCCCACGCGATCGTCCCAAAGGAACCCCGTACGCTCGCGCGTGGCAGCGTCGATGACGTCACTCTGTGCCACAGCGCCTTCGTAACCCTCCACCAGAAGAGTGCCGCGATCGAATCGCAAAACGACGCGGGCAGTGGCCTCGCCCTCGTCGGGGAAGAGCGTCTCGTTCACGACGGGAACTCAAGCGTAAAGGAGAGGTCTTGTTTCGAGTGAAATCCCAGGGGCACTTCGTACGAGGTAAAAATGGGTCCATCAGAGAGGTGGGTGGTGGGTTCCAACCCAATCGTACGGTGCTCGCGGCCATCGCCCCAGCCATTGTTGCACCACCAGATACCGAAGCCCGGAAGCCCTTTTCCAAGCCTGACCACGCACCGAGACCCATCGGGATGCTCGAGGACGCCCGCTCGCGCGGCGGCGTAAAACTTGCGAGCCTCCGCGCGCATGGGCGGAGGAAAGGTGGCGCGCAGGGAGGCGCGGGGGTGGGTAGGCTCGTCGTCGAAAAGGAACAGACGCGTGTTCGTTTCCGCGGCGAAGAGCGCGTGAAAGGCGTAAAGGGCCTCGAGGCGCTCGAGGCCGTTTCGGGCGAGAGCCACGCGGGAAGGAAACACGACGCGAACGTGGAGGCGGCCGTCGCCGGGAAGTCGCAGTTCGCGTCTAAACCCGGGGGCATCGGGAAAGGGGAGGGCCCAGGCGCAATCGTGGAGCGAGGTTGCGTGGGCGGTAACGCGGCAGCGCCGTCCCCAGATTTCACCATGGTCGCGCGCGCCATGGTTGTGGGAGTGGCCTGCGCTTGAATCACCATATGCGGCCACCGTGGGGAAACATTCGTCAGCCCCCCAGGCTTCGTCTATGCTAAAGCGATTGGCTTGTGCGAGCGCGCCCGCGGCGAGGGCTTCGCTCGAGCCCGAAGGCGGCGGCACAAGCCACGAACGCCCGTGTGATTCCATTGCGACAATTTTTCCGGTGGCCGCGCAGATGCGGACGGCAATGCCATCGCGCGTCAGGACGTGTTCCATGGGTGCCTCCGGGGTGCAGCATTTTTTTGGGGGGGGGGCGGGGGTGGGCGCTCGCGCATCGCGCACCACGCATCGCGCGACAAACTAACGCCAAGGAGCACCAACGCGCAAACGTGTCGGCGCAGTCCGGGGGATTCCACGCGCGGCCCTCGCCCCCGGGTGGCTCGGAGTCAATGGACTGGCAAGTTTCCGGAGGGTCCCACCTCAGGTTCCCCTACGATGGTTGCTGAGCATCAATGCACATTTTCGACCGGATTGGAGACCCGCATGCGAAAAGACTCTCGCCATTGGGCACCTATGCCATCGGTCCTCTCATTGCTCTCGTTTCTTCTGCTCATGGTTGGGTCCGCATGCATGAAGAAACAGCCGACCGCAGAGGGCGACGTGAAGGCGGAAGGTTTCATCAAGGCGAAGAAGAAGACCAGCGGCGAACTCGCGGAGGAAATCTCATCGTTTTTCCAGGGACAGACGCCCCGGATCAAAGAGGTGTCTCCTGCGAGGCTGTCGCAGGTTGTTCGCACGATCCGGTCGCGGACCGTCCTGCTCCGCGACGAACGCCATCACGGATCCGGATTCGTGCTCGGAACAGTGGGCAAGGGCCGATTCGCAGCCATCGTCACCGCCGCTCACGTTGTCTTGGACCTGGCATCCATGTTGGTGAACCAGATCTCCATCTTCCACAAGCTCAATGCACCGCAAACCACAAAGCTTTGCTCGAGCAAGTGGTTTCACAAACTGAAGAGCGAGTTCGCCGAAGCCTGCGGGTTGCTCCATGCGATAACGGGCCACAGCAGGTGAACTCTTTTTGAGCCTCCAGTAAAGGGAACGCCGCATGCGTCTGCCGCATCCGATCGTCGCGATTTTTATGAGTTCGCTTTCGGTTTTCACCGCCGGTTGCCAAACGCGCAGCTACAACGCGGCCCCGAGTAACACCCGCAACTCGGGGGGCTCTGGGAGCCCAGGCGCGTCATCGAGCGCCGCGCTTCCCGCAGCTGTCGTGCGAGATCGCGCGTTGGTGGGCGATGGGGACCCCAAAGGATTCGAACCCACGGCAACGCCGCCTTCGGATTATGAAGCCGACCTTCCCGTTCTTGCGGGCGCTCGGTTCTCGGGGGTCCCACCGCAGGATCTCAATGGCGAGCCAGTGGATTTCCAACTCCTCAAAGACCCGCGCTGGTACACACGCGACATCGTCGCTATGCGCAAAGACAGGCCCAAGGCCGGCATTCCGTTGGCCACGGTGTCGACGCTCGCCATCCTGCGGAAGAACCGGGCTCTCTTCTCGCTCATGGGGGCCGAGAGTGTCGCGCAGGTGCCCGAGGGTGTGGGCATCGATGTGCCTTCGAAATTGCCTCGTAGGCGCAAAGATGACTTCCCCGTGAATCCGGTCGTGGAAGACACCGTGATTGAGAATCCTGCGCGCATGCACTTTCGATGCGACGGATTCGAGGCCAATCACTTCTCCGACATCACGTTCCACTACTACTGCCTCGTACCGCCTCTGTACCGCGCCTGCCACCGCCTGTTGGTTGGCAAAGCGTCGCTCCTCAAGGACTCTCCGGTGGCAGCCACCGGCGACAGGGAATGGGCAACGAAAACGTGCCTGAAAGATCCCGCCAAGTGGAGCGCTGAGGAAAAAGCGCTCGACGATACCCAACAGGCCGCCGCAACAGCGCATTACTTCAAAGCCTTCTATGCATCGCAGGTCGACCCCGCCACGGGCGTCAATATGTTCGACTACATCATGCAGGCGCAGACGTTCGCGTTCGACTACGACATGCAGCAGGCCGTGCTCAACGAGTTTTACGGGGAGCTCGCGCCCGGGGGGAAATGGGATCCCGACGACGCCAAAATATGCCAGCGCTGGCGCCCCGCGCGGCGCGTGGATGTGGAGGATGGGACGCACTGCCGTCCCGAAGCGAAGAAGCGCAAAGCCCTCTATTCCATAGGGCGGTGACTTTACGGCGCGTTGGCGGGAGGGCAGTCGGAGAGGATCTGCTCGAAGATCCCGGCGACTCCGAATTTCGCGATGTTGTCGCCCTTGGCGTCGAGGATGTCGCGCTGCATTTTCACGCCGTCGCGGCAGCTTGGGCAACCGCTGAGAACTGCCTGCGGGGGACGTTCGCGGATCTGCTCGAAGAGTTTCTCGCTTATCTTTGTCCCGATGCGTGGATGCTTGAGGCGCCCCGTGCCTGACAATCCGCAGCAGCGGTCGTAAGCGGCCACGCCTGTGTAATACATGCCGAGGAGCTTGAGTTGAGCTTGCGTTGCGGCTGCCGTGTTATGGCAGGGAACCTTGAGGCCCACGGTTTTGCGCGCGCGCAAAAGGGTTCGCACACGGGCTACCGGGCGAAGCCCTGAGGCCGCGTCCTTGGCGGCGGCGTCCTGCGCCTTTTCGGCGCGGGCCAGCAGGTCGACGGCGATCTCGGCTGTGTCTTTGACGTCGAAGTCGAGCAGATCGAAGTCGTATGCAGGTGGAAGTCCGGCCCGCACGCGCACGCGCTCGCGCCCTTGAGGATCGGCTAGGAGCGCGCGCATTTCGCGGATGGCCTCGCAGCAGGTGGGGCAGTTCGAAAACACGATGAAGCGCGGTGGCCTGTTCGACGTTCCTCCGGCCCCGTCTCCAGATGGCACAGGGAAGGCCTCGGGATGGGCCCTCCACTCCTCCACCACGCGTGCGGCGCACTTGACGATCTCGACCACCGAGGCGAACTGCAGCTGCCGCGCCCGCTCATGCAGGCCGTCGGCCTCGAACGGGAAGCCGCAGCACATCTTTTTCTCGAGGTCCAGGATGCGGGCGCCGAGCACGTTCTTGAAGTACGCGTCGACGCTCGTGGTGGCTGCGGGGTTGCCGAAGGTGTCCATGCATCCTCGGTAGCGGATGAAAACCTCCGTGGGCGCCAAGAGGTCGTGGCCCACCACGCGAGAAACCGAGGAGCTAGCCATCGTCTCGCCACCTCCGGCTTCGGTCGACAGAGCGCGGCCGCGGATGACCACGAAGTTATCGCCTTCGCGCAGGCGCGCACCCTGCGCGGCCGGTTCGTAGTGAGTCAAAGAGAGTGTCGGGGGGACCGTGTAGGTTTTGAGCCAGTCGGCCACGAAGGGGAGCTTGCGCAGGAGCAGAAGGAAAGGCCCCGCGAGCAAAGTGCCGAGCGCCACGAGGCGGTAAGTGAACGCCTTGAAAGGATCCTCGCCCATGAGTCTTTCGTAAACGAACCCCCACAACCGGCTGCCCATGGTGGGGAGCTTCCCCATGGCATGATAGGCGCGCATCAGCGGATGGATTTCGATATCCACGGGGCAAGCTTTGTCGCACTTGCGGCAGTAAAAACACTTGCTCAGAAGGTCGGCACTCTCTCGAATCATGGCATTGGTGAGGGCTTCAACTCGCCCGCGCGCGCTCGCGTCGGTGGCCGTTTCGGCGCCCCGACGCGCCGCAGCCACCCGCTCGAGGAACATGAGGATGTTCCTTTTGGAAGGGAGGACCGGCCGTGGATTGCGGCCGCGCGCGCCCTCTCGCTCGAGTTCGTGCTCGGCGTCGATGACGGGGCATATCTTGCAGCTATTGCACCGGGTGCAGCGCAGGGCTTCTTGGAGCGTGAAGTCCTCCGCGGCTGCCACCGCCTCGTTGGAAGAGGACGTTGAAGAGGACGCGGCCTTGCGGGCGCGAGCCTCGACCATGGATTCCTGGCTCACGGCGAGCAAACGCGCACGGAGGGAACGCGAGAGGCTCGTGCGCAAGAAGAGAGTTTCGGGATTGAAGATATCGTCGGGGTCGAGGACGTCCTTGACCGCGCACATGCGCTCGAAATCCGCTGGCGGGATGTGGTTTATCCAAAGGAACGGCGCCTTGCCGGCTACGCCATGCTCACCTGTGAAACGCGCACTCCCGAGGGGGTCGCCGGCGTCGACCGCGAGCTTCTGGGCTTCGCCGATGACGCGTTCGAGGTAGTCCCACGCCACGTCGGCCTGCTCCTCGTCGTAGAGGTCGAACCCGCCAATGTTCCAATGCATGATGGCCGTGTGGTTGGGAGTGAGGTGCCCGAAGAGCACGTCCTGCTTGCGATCGGCGAGCGCCCGGGGCCGCGCGTTCTCCACGATGCGCAGCACGTCGCTGAGGTACTCGGTGCGGATCTCCATGTCGGTCTTGCACTTCGTGCGCAGCTTCTTGGGAAGTTCCTCGCGCGGCCGTCGCAGGAGCTCGAACTCCTCGATTCCCGCCGACTGTTCCATTGTGCTCGTCTCGTGGAGGCGCGGCATGGCGAGGCTCGGGTCGTGGCCCGCTTCGGCCAACGCCGTGCGAGCCGCTGCTAGCGCCGATGCCACGGCGGACTCCGCTTCGCCCGAGGTGTTCCCTTCGCAGGCCACGAACAGCACCGCTTCGTCGGTCTCGCTAAAGACAGTGGGGAAGTCCTGAAGAAGGAAACGTCGGATACTTTGCCCGCTGACGATCTCGAAAAAGATCGGTTGCGCTTCCTTGGGAAGCGCCTTGACGGCCCGCGTGGCTATCATCGCCGCCTCGACGGTGGTGAAGTGCCACCGCGCGGCCCTCAGCCAGGGGCGGGGAGTCTCGATTTCGAAGGTAACCTCGTATATGAATCCGGTGCTCCCTTCCGCCCCAACGAAGACGCTTACGGGCAGCGGTGTGAGCGCCGTGGATGCCATGGGGTCGAGGGCCCCTTGCGGCGCAGCGCGCGAGGCTGCCTCGGCGCGCTGGGCGGTCATGCTGGCTTCGGCCT
Source organism: Silvanigrellaceae bacterium (assembly GCA_044356935.1). Lineage (GTDB taxonomy): Bacteria > Bdellovibrionota_B > Oligoflexia > Silvanigrellales > Silvanigrellaceae > JADCJN01. The sequence goes on from JBIKVI010000034.1 coordinate 18,781, forward strand.
TCATGCCCTGCAGCGGAACCGAGAGGACCCGCGCGTCGGGATGGACGCACGCCCGTGGAGCGCGTTTGCGCCAGGCATCCATGCGGGCCCGCAAGGCCGGCACGTCGTCGACGCTGAAAAACTTGCGAGCCATGAGGAAGGGCTCGGACTCGATGCGTCGGGACTCCTCGGCATCGGCTTCGAAGCACACAGCGGTGCCGCCTAACGTCACAGCGCGCCCATGGAGGATGACCTCCCAGGCCTTTCGCCCGGCATTGGAGCCGGTCGCTGCGATGCCGCCGGTTGCCGCGCGAGGCGTGTTGGGATCGCAGCGCAGGACGTAGCCTCTTTTATGGAGGTATGCTTGAAGATCCTTGAAGGGAACTCCTGCGCCCACGGAGATCTCGAAGCGGCCGGGCGTGCGGCGCGAGGGACGGATCGACGAAACGTGGTCGATGCCCCGCACGCTCACGGTGACGGCCGGGGCCATGGGGGTCACCCCCATGTTGTAGCCTCCACCTTCGCCGTAAGGAATCATGGGCACGCCATGCTTCGACAGGAGGGCCACGAGGTCTTGGAGCGCCTCGGCCGAGTAAACGTGGACCACGGCCTCGGTAATGAGGGCGCGGTGCTCCATGGAGTCGGCCGAGAAGGCCTCCCTATCGAGCCAAAGGGCTGAGAAGTTCCCTTTGCCGACGATGCGCTCGATTTCGGGCAGGATCTTCTTGAGCGTCTTGCGGATGTCGAAGGTTTTCTTGACGCGCGCGACGATGAACCGGAGGAGATCGGGGTTCACGGCCTTGCGTAGCTCGGGGAGCACCATGGTATCGAACTCGCGCTCGCTTACGAACGCGGGCGTAAAGGTGTGCTGGCCGCTCGTGTCGCCGCCGGAGCGCGCGAACAAGCGCCGCGATGCCTCCAACGGAAGGGGAGGGGTGAGGCCGGCGAGATCGAGCCAGGCCCCGAGGGCCTCGGTAGATTCGTGCGACGGTCCCGGGCTTGAGTCCGAGAGATCGAGGCGGGCCGCGGCGTTGGTCATCAGTACTCCTGGGTGGCGAGTTTCTCCTCGGAGACCTTCAAGAGGCTTCCGAGGACCCGATCGCGCACGCTGAGCCACTGCAGATGCTTGTAGCGCTCGTGCGATGCCGGGCCAAACTTCGAGATATCGTAACTTGACTCGTCCATGATCTGGATCTCGACCGGGAAGTAACGCGTGAGCTCAGGGGGAACGAGCCCGGCAAGGAGGGGATCGGCGTCGCGCTCGGACCCCCTGTAGTGGCGCAGTTCGCCCGCGAGCGAGTCGAGGACCAGATAGGCGGGGTTGGGTGTCCTGACGAGGTGCCGCACCGTGAGCTGGACGGCGCGGTAGTCGTTGCTGGTGAAGACGTTGGCCCTCCGACCCGACCGGCCCTGCCCCGACGACTCGCTCGAGGGTGCGCCCCACGGCACGCGAGATGTCATGTCGGAGAACTCTTCGCGAGTGATCGTTCCCGTGGCGAAAAGGTCGCGCGAAAGGCCGAGGAGTCCCCTGGCTTCCTCGAGGTTCAGGAGGCTGTTGCGCGATCGCATGCCTATGACCTGGTGGGGAACGATGATGTCGGATTCCACGAGGAGGCGAAGCAGCAGCGGCACGTCGTGTTCCGCGGGCACGACGAACCGCACGCCCAAGTAGTCGAACACCTCGTCGACGATGGATTCTGGCTTGTGGAGGAGTTTGAGAACCACGGACGAGCGCGTCTTTGCGTCTTTCCAGTCGATGGTCTTCAGGCGAACCGCCAAGGAACCGTGACGCATCACCGGTCCTGTCTTGCGCTCGTCGCGCACGAGGCTCTTGATGCGGGTAAATATTTGATCGCGAGCGAACTGCAATTCACGCAGTTTTCCCGAGAACTCGAGGTTGGCGAGCGCCTGCATGACCTTCAGGGCGGCGCAAGCCCAGAGGCGGACGTAGCGGCGCCGCGGCGTACGGACGGAGGCGAGGATGAGGAGGCGGCGGATGTCATCGAGGGAGGCGAGTTCGTGGGGGAGAGGGAATCGGAGGCGCTCGTCGTCGGTGAGCAGGACGTGGCGGATGAAGAACACGGCTTCGCCGAAGAGCTGCTCGAGTTCGCGAGCGTGCGTGGGGTGGGCGAGGTCGAATCCGCATCCGCGGAAGAACGTCGTGGCGCGGTCGGCGTCCTCGATATTGAGGCTGCGCAGGGAGAGGGCGTTCTTGCGGCCAAGGGCGACCTCGAATTCCTGCCACGGCAGCGACCAGAGGTCCTCGGGGGGGAGGGTCTTCAGAATCATGACGGGCCTCTTTCGCTGCGGAGCATCGTGGAGACTTACCATGACAGGGACGAACGAGGAAAGCAGGGGAGCATCATGGCAGGCATGCGCTGGATTCTCGGGAGCCGCATTGGGATTGTTGCCGCAGCCATGGTCGCCGTGGCCGGGGTCGCAGCGTCCGCGGTAGAGGCGCGCGCCGCAGATCCCGCGCCGGCCAAGCCCACAGAGGCGAAGCCGCCTGAAGGCGACGCCAAGCCCACAGAGGCGAAGCCGTCCTCCGAGGCGAAGCCGCCTGAAGGCGACGCCAAGCCCGCCGAGGCGAAGCCGCCCGAAGGCGACGCCAAGCCCCCAGCCCAAACCGCAGCCACGCCTAGCGTGGTCGTGACACCCTGGCCGCGCTACGTTTCGCTGCCCGCCGTAGAACCCATTCCCATTGAGGGCTGGGGGGTCGCGCCGGAACCATGGGCTCCCCATCGGCATCGGTTCACCGTCGTGGCGGTCGTGGCGAGTTGGAATCCAGCGACGGTGGAGCTTGCCGACTGGCTCTCGCGCCTCGCGGTGGAGTTCGGGCCCCGGCGAGTGCGCGTGCTCGCCCTCTTCTCCCACGACACCTCCCCCGCGGCGGCGCGCTTCCTGGCGCGAGCGCGCGCGAAGTTCGAGGCCGGGCTCGCCCCTCCGGCCTTCATCGAGGGGACCGGCAATCCGAAGGTCCCCACCGTGTGGGTGACCAACCCCAGGGGGGAAATCGTAACGCGGAAAGAACTGCCTAACGAAACAGAGAGGAAACGCGTGCGCGACGATCTCATCGTTTGGACCGATTTTTGACGCAAACGGATTCGGACGCGCGTTGACCCGGCTCTCCCGCGCTTCCTAACATGATCCTCGTAGGCCGCGCGGGCGTGCCCCCGAGGGGCGGCGTTCGCGCCACCGACGGCTCCTCGTACACCTTCCTGGGGGATTTTCTCGATGGAACTCATCCGTAACGCGTTCTTCCACGGCGGCGCGATCATGTACGTGATCATGGCCTTCCTCGCCGCCGTAATCGCGCTAGGACTCTGGCGCGGCTACCTCCTCTTCATGGTGTTCGACACGCCCAACCCGCAGGGCATGTGGTCGGAAATCTACAAGCTCGTTGCCAATAACCAGATCGAAACCGGCATCCGCCTGTGCGAGAAGGCGCCCCGCCGTCAGATCCTCTCCCGCGTCTGGAAGAAGGGCCTCCAGTCGGCCTCTCGCTCGGCCGACGAGACGCTAAACGCGGTCGAGTCCGCCACGCTCGAGCGACTCCCTCTGTGCAACCGCTTCCTCAACTGGTTCGGC
>JBIKVI010000248.1:0-6745 GCA_044356935.1 Silvanigrellaceae bacterium
CGATATCTCGTCTTGCCATAGGGACCTCCGCCGTTGGTGGCGAAGGAGAGAATCACGCCACGGAAGCCCTCTCGCAATGTGCCAAGAACGAGGGGTTACGGCGTTAATCGATAATAACTCGTGTCCATCCAGAAAAGCTGTCTTGAATATCCCTGGGGTACCCCCCGGGGATATTCAAGACAGCTTTTCTGGATGGACACGAGCTAGTCCACATCGCGGGCGAGTCCTACCGTGCTCACACGGCCAAGCTGAAGCGCGAGGAGCGTGAAGCAAGTCGAAAATCCCGACGCAAGGGGTAGCACGCAGGCAGCGTCGAGGATGCTCCGAACGCGGAGCCCACGGCGCCGCTTGCGTGACGAAAAACGGCGCCGTAGGCGCCGCGTTCGGAAGGCATGCGTCGAAAATCGACGGAAAGTGAGCGGCGTCTACATCCGCTGATTATTCGCACTTTGAACGCAATTCGTTCAGGGAAGACGCGCTCGTGAAGCTCACGAACAGGATTAGTTTCCGCAAGAACTGCACGGCCATGGCGAGCTACCCACAGACCAAGCGTATCAATGCGGAGATCTACCTCGAGCCACGCGAGGCCCCTTTGAAGACGGAGAAGAGCGAATGGTAAGATTTATGCTCGGTTGACGCGCACGTGTCAGTCTGTTGTATACCCTAACCTGACGTCAGGAATGCGCAGTCGTTCCGCGTCAGATTAGGGTGTTTTTTCGATTTCTTGACACTCCGATACGAAGGTAATAGAGGCTAACCTGACAGATCTCACAGGAGCTTCATGTGAACGGCCAGCGCATCGGATACGTCCGCGTCAGTACGTTTGACCAGAACCCGGTCCGCCAGCTCGAGAGCACGCAGGTCAGTAAGATTTTCACGGACAAGGCCTCGGGCAAGGACGTGCATCGCCCGCAGTTCGAAGCCCTGCTCTCCTTCGCTCGCGAGGGCGACGTTGTGGTCGTGCACAGCATGGACCGCCTGGCGCGTAACCTCGACGACCTGCGGCGCATTGTTCAAACGCTGACGCGTCGCGGTGTGCGCGTCGAGTTCGTCAAAGAGGGTCTCACGTTCACCGGCGAAGATTCGCCCATGGCAAATCTCATGCTCTCGGTCATGGGCGCCTTCGCTGAGTTCGAACGGGCCCTCATTGGCGAACGGCAGAGAGAAGGAATCGCGCTCGCGAAGGGGAGGGGGGCCTACCGTGGGCGCAAGAAAGCGCTTTCGGATTATGAGGTGGTCGCACTCCGGCAGAGGGCAAAGTCCGGCGAGCAAAAAGCGGTGCTCGCTCGAGAGTTCGGAGTCAGCCGCGAAACACTCTACCAATATCTCAAACCGTAGAACCTTTGGCCGCGTGCAGTCTGCTCTACCCTCCCACAGCTCCATGGTCCGATAGAAATGTCATTGTGGGAGAAGAGTATTTCGCAGGATGACGGTTTTTTTCGAGAATCCTTACCAGCCACCACATGTAGCCGGGCGCTGTGACGAAGTGACCAGGAAGTTAATAACGAAACACTCTTCCGGACTCTATTATTTCGAAAAATCTCTCATGCGCGCATCAATTCGGGTTCGATTTTTAGAAGACCTTCTTCAGAATCATCAAGAAGAATTTTATCGAGTCTCTTGAAAAAACCAGGCTGTTCCAATTCAAGTTCGAGAAGGACGGCCATCTGCCGAGATGTTTGGGGGGAAATCGCTTCCCCTTTCATGAGATTTGAGATCGTTGACGGAGACACAGCCAAGGCTCTCGATAAATCTGCCTGCTTCAAACGAAGAAGCATCAGAATGAATCTTAGTTCGGGCCCCTCCAACGGGAGTTTTCCCGAAATCACCCTCTTTAGAAATTTGATGGCTTGGGCGCGTGAGAGCCTTTCTTCCTCATCCGGACGAACGGTCGTGGGACCATCCCAGTCCAAAGTCATCGCCGTGAAGGAACTGGTCCCTAAAACAGTCACATATTCAATGATTTGCTCCTTCCATCTCATTTCTGAGAGCGGAATGGAGATCGTCCCTTCAGTGTGGTGATTGCTTTTCGGCATGTTCTCTCCCTCTGGCTCACTGAGTGTATCGGAGTTCACCTGCTGAACCTTAACGATTTGAGTTCAGCAGGTGAATCTGGTATACTCTAAAAGTGGACGTCGCAACAATTTTTGGGGAAGACATGAAAATGACGGCAAGAGCCGGCCAAGCCTGGGTCAGCAATCAACGAAAGGCTTTTCATGACAGCCTGAGTGGCAAGGGCCTGTTTCGTCAAGAGGATTGGCTCTTTCCCACCCCGCATGCCGTGGACCACTACCCTTGCCGTGAAATCTCTAAGGTGTTGCTCTACCGCCTGTTTCAAGGAGATCCCCGCGTAACGTTCGTCATCGAGGAGGGGACTTCCTCAAAGTATCCAAATGCTCTGATGTTCATCACGACCGACCCCTCCGATGGTGTGCCGCCGGGACGTCAGGGCCTGGAGATACTCATCGACTTTTCTCCCAGCCAAATTTCCAAGGTGCCGTGGCGCGGCGTGGTCATTTCCGTTTTCAGGGAAGGCTCACCCAAGGAATGCTGTTGGGCTGCCGCAGGGGCAAAACCCCTGTGTTCGGCTGCAAAGAAAGCAGCGCGCAGACTTTGAACCGTCGTTGTCCGCGCGTGGGGCCATGCGAGGTACCGTCGTCAGCTGGGACATATGGAGCACTCCAATTCGAAAATATTCCATTCGCTATCCCATACACCCAGAGCTTTATTAGATAATAATTCCACTCAGACTGCTCTCTTTTGATTCCAAGAGACTGCCGTCCTTGCGAGATGAACGAGCGCGCGGTACTGCAACTTGCACCAAGCCCAGCAGAGTGGAGACCCGTTCGTGAATCACTTCGAAACCATCCGAGATCTGCTCGATGTCCTCATCGCCAGCGAAGAAGTCCACGTGCTCGCCCTTGAAAGCGCGCCCGGGCTTGGCAAGAGCAGCACAGTCGAGGGAGCGCTCGAACAATTGGGGGCCCAATTTCGGTCGGTGGGCAGCTATTCGACATCCCTCCACCTCTTCAACACCCTCTCGACCGCGAAGAAAGGCGAGGTTCTTATCCTCGACGACTCCGCTGGACTTTTCGGCAACGATGTTGCGATGGCGATTCTGAAGGGAGCGACGTGGGCGAGCGCAGGCAATGGCGGCGTTCGGAAAGTACGATGGGGCAGCACGACGTCCCTGAAGGCTACGGGCGAGTTTGAGTTCGTTGGAAAGCTCGTTCTCATTGCCAATCACATTCCGCGCGGCGAGGACACGCGGGCGTTTCTGCAGCGCAGCCTCTATTTTAATCTCGCGTTGACCAACGATGAACTTGCCGAACTCCTCATCGAAGCTGCGGAGTCCGAACAGCATTTCGACGACGTGAAACTCGCGCGAAAAGTGGCGGCTTTCCTTGTGAAGAGCATGGACAAGTTCAATGCCCGCGAGATCAATATCCGCACGCTGCGCAAGGGTTACGAAATAGCGCGCGTCAAGCCGACGCGCTGGAAAGAGCTGTTATCGGCCATTCTCCCTGCGGCAACGCCCGAGGACCTCGTGCGCTCCCTTGCTGTCTCAAAGCTTTCCGTGGTGGCCCAGGCCAGGGAGTTCATTCGGGTGACTCGGATGTCGGAGCGGAGCTACTACAACTACCGAAAGGCCGTACTGGGGACGGATGGCCGCAACGCGCCGTCCCTGCGTCATTGAAGGCTTCCTCGATGAGGTCCGCCTTGCGCTCTGCTCCACAGTCAGGTCGGTCTACGGTGCCCCATCCACAAGTAGCAGGTCTCTTTTTTCCAAGGTGACCTCCAGGTAGGACGCAAACCACCGCACGATATCGGCGGGCGTGTCCAAGGGCAGGGCCGAGAGTGTGGATTTTGGCTGGCTCTTGTGCTGCATGAGGGCGAGGTCGGAGAGGGTCCCCAGCACATCGACACGGTACTTCGATTCCGTTCCATCGGCGCCCTCGAGCTGGGCCGCGAGGGCGCGCACGAGGCCCGGCACGCTCGAAGCCTCCAGCGTCGTCTGTGTGGCGGCCTCCTTGCCGACGAGGGCGGCAACGTCAGCGAGGATCTCAGGCAGGCATTTGCGCAGCTCGCGTCTTTCAGCGAGGCGCTGCGTGACCCTCGCCTTGGCGGCCTTCACTTCTTTCGATGTCAGGGGACTGGGCATCGGCCACGGCTCCGTGGCGCAGGGGGATAGACGTAGCCGCAGACTCGAGTCCGCTGGTGGCGGAAGTGTCCTTGCGCGCCTGTTTCCCGGGGGTCCAGTGCGTTTGGGCGAGAAGGTCATTCATCGGCCCTGAAATCTCAAGCACGCGGCGCGCCCTGGTGACCGCGACGTACAGCAAATTCACTTCCTCGACCGGAAATAGGAGCCCCTTGGGCATCGAGCGAGCCTCGCTAGGCATCGCGCCGAAATCGTCTTCGACCCGCACGAAGTCCCACTCGCGCCCCTTTGCACGGTGGGCCGATGTGAGCACAACGCGAGCCTTGGGTTCTTCGACCCGGTGCTTACGGATGTCCTTTACGATCTGCGGGATGGTGTCCCCGTGCGACCGTACGAGCTTCACGATGCCCGAAAGCTCCTTGTCGTTCTTGGCGGCAAGGCAGGCTTCCTCCCACGAAGGGAAGATCCGCAGGCGCTCGTCTCGCACCTGCGCGAGCCGTCCTGTTGAGAGCGCATAGGCACTTTCAAGGAACGAGAGAAGCGCTTCGAAATCGCCGACGACCGCAAAGGGGCAGCGGGCCTGAGCCAGCGCGCACGCCTCGTCGAGGATGGCGGCATTGGTTCGGAAGATATGACAATACGCCGCGCCTTTCGGGATGAGGCCCACCTTGGAGGCAAGCGGCCCGCCGCCCTCGAAATGCACGTCGCCCTCGGCAAGCGCGTGGAGCAAAAGTGCTTGCCTGCCCGCCTTGGCAATCGCTTCGCCAAACCGAAACGATTTCGAAAGACGGAGGCGTTCGACGTTGCCAAGACTCTCGAAGGCGTTGATGGCGCCACGCCAGGAGTAGATCTGCTGGAACGTGTCACCCACGAAAACCTTGCGAGCCGTTTGGTTCCGGACGACATCGAGGATAACTGGATTGGCGTCCTGGGCCTCGTCGAACAAGATGCAGTCGACTCCACGCAGGCAGGGGCCCGTGAGCTGCCAGAGCTTGAGGTAAGTATCGTGTTCGATGGGCACGGTGCTGCGCTCGTCTGCGCGCTGCGCCCAGAGCGTGCGAGCCGCCTTCACGAGGGTGACTGGCAGTGACTTGAGAAATCGGAACCCTTGTAGCTCGGCCAGAAGGTCGCCGGGGATGTGTTCCTCCTCGACGCGCGCGGCGGCCGAGCACTGAAACGCACGCACCGTTTGCCGGACGGCGTAAAGGAACGTCACTGCCGGAATGGAGCGAGGCGGACGAATTCCAACCACGCGCATGAGTTCGTCCGCCCGCATAACCGCGCCCAGCCGGGCCTGGAACCCGGACCGTCCGATGCCCAAACCTCGGTAAGCGAGCGAGTGCGCCGTACGGGTTTCCACGTTGGGCGGAAAGGACCGAGAAGCCTCGACCTCCAAAGCCTTGTTGTAGGCAAGGTAAAGGAACCTCACCCCCGGATGGGCCAATGCCAGCATACGCAGGGTCGAGGTTTTGCCGCTGCCGGCGAAGGCCTGAATGGCGAGGTCCGCCTTCGACCCCTTGAACATGGCGAGAGCGGCCACCTGTTCGGGCGTCGGCGCATGCAATGCGGCAGCGGGCGGTTTCTTTACGAGGCCGGTGAGCATTCGGTCTCTCCCATGCGGCTAAAAAGGCGAGCATGGAAGTATTTTACTATGCTCACGGCGCGGCAAGTGTACGGCGCTCAGGGCCGCGAGGCTTGCACCTAAGCGAATGTTATTGTGGGAGAAGAATACTTCGAAAGATGACGGTTTTTCTCAGGAATCCTTACCGCCCCTAACCTCAAGCACTCTGCTTCACGGCACGGGTGAGAACCATGCGGATGTAGGCGTGGAGCCCTAAGCCATTCTCGGCGGCTTTCTTCTTGAGTTCGACAAGGAGAACGGGAGGCAAACGGATGGACGTAGGGTGAACCTTGGCCCTTGAGGCCTCCCAGTTCGTGAGCCGAGCGCCTTCGAGCGGAGCAGGATCCTCGCCATAAAAGCCGTCTTCCTCCCAGCGAGCCTGCTCGTCGGATTCGAGTGCGTCCTTGTGGTTGGCGAGGATATCCTGCGTCTTCTTACCATTTGCCATTGTTCCACCTCATCATGTCTTGGTCGGTCGCATCCCGTGCCGTGCGCACTATGAAGGCTTCGTCCTCTTCGTCCCAGATGCCGGCGATGAACAGGAGCCTGTCTTCGGAGGTCGGTGCCACGAACCAGACCGTGGGAGGCCGTGTCCTGTGGACAGGCCTTTTGTCCTCGATCGGGGGAGCATCGAGCCAAAAGACGGCCTCCTCGATGTCGAGAAGGGTTATATCCAGGACGCTTATCTTGGCGAGGACGGGGTCCGAGGCGAGGATGCGCATGCCGGAGGCCTCTTAGAAATCTGCACTCCCGCCACGGGGCGCGATGTAGTCACTCTAACTACAAAAAGTGTACAATGGAAGAGAATCTTCAGGAGGTGCACGATGCTGGCGTCAGAAGGCCTGTGTCACGAGGCCGACCAAACTGCGTATCAGCGTAACAGTCTGATGATGCGCGGGTGATGCCGTAACGAGCAATTGTGGAGAGGGCACTCCCTGCGTTACGTTCCTTGTTCCAAAAAAATC
>JBIKVI010000035.1:0-22273 GCA_044356935.1 Silvanigrellaceae bacterium
GGAGTAATCGTTGAGGAGCGGCACGTCGCGTCCGACCATGAGATTGACGACAGCGTGCGCGTCCTTTGCGGGGCAATAGAAAGGCGCCTGAAAGCTCTCGATGTCGAGGTCACCACGCAGTCCATCGCTGAAGTTGAACTGCTCCACGAGCCATACGGGCATGTTGACGTAACTGGCGCGTAGCTTCAATTCATCGAGGAGCTTGAACCAAGTGAGGATACCCACGCTATTGGCACGTTTCACCTCGGAGAGGTCGAGCCGAACCCGCTCTCCGTGCGCCGCGCGCCGGGCCTCGGAGAGAACGCGTCGCAGCACCTCGGCGCCTGTGCGCTCGTCGAGGATGCCACTGAAGACGACGGTTGAACCGTTGATCTGCGCGTCCATGAGGGGGACTCCTGTCTGGCGCGGCCTTTCCGCATCCGACAGGGGTATCGGTGGACCTAACGACCACTTAACCGGAAAAATTGTGCAGGTGTCGACCTGATCGCGCGCCGGATGCTTCCCCTTCGGGGTTAGTTTTTTCCTGCGTAACGGATTGTAAGGTCCGCTTTTTCAGGGCCCAGCTGAAGGATTCTTAAATCCTTCAGCGCTGTCAACCAGATGCCCTGGGTGTAAGGCGAATCGCGCCTTGCTTGGAGTTCGCTCGGTCGCAAGGGGGACGCCATGACGTGGAGGAACTCCATGAGGTCACTGCCATTACGCTGCGCGGGGTGGCGAAACGCCTTCCAGTCGATGCCCGCATCCTCGAGGTTGAGTTCCTTCAGGTTCGTAAGGTAACTGATGGGCTCGAGTTCCTCGACGCGGTTGTGTGAGAGATCAAGCCGCTCGAGGGCAACGAAGTGCCGCAAGGCGTCGATGCGCTTAATCGACTCCCCGCTGAGATCGAGCTCGGTTACGCGGAGGGCGAGCTCTGCCGCCGAGGTGCAGTCGCTCGCGCCGAGCTTGGAGAGCACGACCTCGATGGTGTGTGAGTCGTCGGGCAAGCGATGGCGATCCATGCACATTTGGAAGAAGGAGCCTTCCGCCGTGGGGACGAAGGTGGCCATGTCGCGGGCTTTGGCGCCCACGGGCAAGCCGCCCGCAGCGAGACTCGCGAGATTGCTCGATACCCATTTCTGGAAATAGCGGAGATCGGTATTGAAACCCGTGCCGGTTTCGCAATCGCTAGGGCCGTAGGAAACGATGCCCGTTACGGTGAGCTTGCGGCGCCCGGAGCGGTCGGGCGGGCCCGAGACGATGACAGGACCTCCGGAGTCTCCAACGCACGAGCCCTTATCGACGTTGGGTCCGTCGACGATTTCAAGGCTACGGTTGCGAAGGTCACCAACGTGGGTGTCGACTTTATAGAGCCTGCCGTAGTCGCCCCCGCCCGCGTCGGAGCGCCCGAAGCCAGCGATGGTAATGGCGGAGCCGGGCAAGAGCCCAAACCCAGGCGCGATGAGGTGCACCGCATGGGCGTCAGAGGGCGGAGGACCTTGGAACGTCAGGAGGGCAACGTCATTGAGCGGTTGACTCGGTTCGATGTTGACGTACTTGCGCGAGAAGCGCGTGCGATCGAAACCCTCATGCAGAAAGGTCCGCGTGATGAGCCGCGATTTGGCGGAGCGCGCGCCGCGGTCGCCGTAGCTCGGATCGAATTCAGTCGGCATCTCGAGATCAAAGCTCACGTAGTTGAGCGGACTCTCGACATCCGTAATGCAATGGGCGGCAGTGAGCACGACGTTGCCGCCCATGTAGGACCCTGTGCAGAACGGGTACCCATTGGCGCGGATAAGGGCAACGGTGGCGCCCGCGAGCGGGTCGACCGGAGCCACGCGGCTACCACCCCAAATGGACGGTCGCGACACTGTCGCTCCCATCGTCGGATCTGGTGCACAGCCGGCGACGGGAGCGGTAGCTGCGAGGAATATCGCGAGGCTCGCGGTGACGCTTTGGCGCATGTGTTCTGTGGCTCCTCTAACGGAGCCCGTTCTAGCGGTTCCTAAACTGTCCGGTCAAGTGGATGCGGCGACACGCGACGTGTTTTTTCCAAATCCTCAACTTTAAAGATCCAGGGAGAGCCGGGAGCGGAGGGAGGCCGCCTTGAGGCGCGCAAGGGCTTCGGTCGCTAGACGCTTCTCTCGTGCGAACGCGTCGAGGCCTTCGTGTTGATGATCCCCCTGCTCGGCAGCGCCTCCGGCGGGCGCAGGGGCATTGGCGCAGACCAACACGTTTTCGTAGGCCGCGCGGGCTTCCTTTTCTTTACCAAGCGCTTCCTGGGAAATGCCTATGCAAAGGGCGATTTCTACCAGCGCCCCCCGGTCGCCCAGAGGTTCGCGCAAGGTGCGCGCAGCCTCAAGGGCCTCCAGAGCTGACGTAGGCTCGTCGGCGGCAACAAGGACCTTTCCGCGTTCGAGCAGGAACTGCGACTCCCACGCCTTTTGGCCGTTGTCGCGCGCGATGTCGCGCCCGCGCCCAAAAACTTCAAGCGCGCGCGCGGCTTCGCCTGTCGCCATCAACGCTAGGCCGTAGGAGGATACGGCTTCGCACAGCATCCAGGCTTCCTCGGAACGCAAGCCCTCCAGCGCACGGATGGACTCGCGGTAGAGCGGCAGCGCGCGGTGCGCTTCACCGGCTTCGCCAAGGAGAAGCGCGAGCTTGAGCCGCGCAGTAGCTAGGCTCGCCCAGTCGTCGGGCGAGGTTTTGGCGAGGCGGGTTTCCTGGACTGGTATGGCCGCACCAAAATGCCCCATCTGCATTTTGGCCGCGACCTCGGCGTCGAGCTCTTCGAGGCTCATCGACTCAAGTCGCCCTCGTTCTAAGGATGAAGGCACGACGCGTGCCCGAGGGGAAACGTCGTGATGGTCGTGGTCGTGATGGTCGTGGTCGTGATGGTTGCAGTCTGGTCCATGAACATGGATGTGGCTATGGTCGTCATGGTGGTCGTGGCCGCAATCTGGACCATGGACGTGCCCTTCTTCTTCGTCCTCTCCATCCGATGGCGCGAGCCATGCCGGGAAAGGATCTTCGAGCAGCGCCCAATCAGCTTCAGACCGCGCGAATTCCTGTTCGGTGAGAAGGCAGCCTTCTAGCCGCGCGCTCAAAGTGTTCCGCTCGCCGCCAAGCGCAAAAATAGCGAGTTCCTGACGCTTGTCGCCCAAAGTTTCGTGCCAGTCCGAAAGAATCTCATCGCGCGACTCCTTCTCTTCTGGCCACTCCGATGCAGGCGTATGGATCCACCACGTGCCTTGCGCGTCGAGCTGGCAACTTCCCCCTGCTTGGCTCCACTGCGCGACGAAGTCGGGCCGCGTGGCGAGCCAAACGAACCCGCGCATGCGCACGATGCCGTGGTCTTCGGCGTTCATGAAGTCCCAGAAGCGCCCAGGGTGAAGTGGGCGACGTGCCTTGAATACGAAAGAGACCACGCCTTGCGTGGCCGGAGGCAGGGCCTCGCCGCGCAACAGGTGCGACCATCCCGCGCCGTGGAGCGTGTCCTCGGCGTCGAAGGGCTTCTTGCCGGCCAAATCGGCGAGCACCGAGGGCGCTTCCGTTTCAGAAAGTATGCGCGCACGTCCGTTGAGCTGACGCACGAGGGCCGACGCGGCTCTTCCGTCGGGCGATGCCACGTCGCCCGTGAGAACCAACGCATCGGCGCACTCGATTTGATCCACGAGCGCGTCCGGAACGCTGCGTTCGTCGTGCGAGTCGGTGAGACCCCGATCGGACAAAGACTCGCCGCCGTCGAACATCGCGAGGAGTGTTCCTACGTCGATGACGCTGACGAGCGCCGCCAACTCACCCGTTTCCGAGAGGTTGCCCAGGCCTTCGTGGTGATCGTGCCCATGGTCATGATCGTGTCCGTGGTCATGATCGTGTCCATGGTCATGATCGTGATCATGGCCCCCCTGGAACGCGTGAAGGTAGGCTTGGGGATTGGTTCCCGCGTGAGCTTGGACGAACACGACCCGCGCCTTGGCGCCTGGCAAAAGCTCTTTAGCCAAGCCCCCGCGTCCGTCGTCGATGACCCTTCGCGTGTCCTTGCCAGCCTTGGAGACGACTTGCTCCACGAGGGAAGGTGTCCCCGCTTCGACGAATCCGGACACGACGACGATGTGTGGCTTGCTCACGGAGGGGCCCCTTTTCTCGATGGACGCGAAAAGGCGCCGAGCCCCAGGAACGGAGCGAGCGGCGCCCAAAAGTGGCATAGGTCGACCCCGGGGGGTCGGTCAATTCACTTCGCTTCGCGGAAGACGATGTGCTTGCGTGCGAATTTGCAGTATTTGCGAAGCTCGACTTTCTTCTGCATGGTCTTCTTGTTTTTGGTTGTCATATAGACCGAACCGGTGGGGCGGTTATCGTCGCCGATGCCGACGAGCTTTATCGTTTCACGCATGTGTGGCCTCTCCAAAGTCCAAAGCGTTGGGGGGTTGTTTTTTACTGATAATGAAGTATCATTATCAGGTCAAGCGCGGATAGGATATGATCCGAAAAACCAACCAGCGGTCCATCATCGCCGAAGTCATCGAGGCCAGCGGAAATCCGCTGGCGGTGGCGCAGATCCTCGTGGAAGCCCAAAAGCGGCACCCTACGTTGGGCATCGCGACCGTCTATAGGACTCTCAAGTCCTTGCTCGAGGCCGGCACCGTGAAGGCCGTGGAGTGGCCGGGCGAGGCCCCGCGGTACGAACGCGCGGACAAGCGCCACCACCACCACTTTCATTGCCGCGCCTGCGGTGAGGTGTTCGACGTGGAGGGGTGCGTTCCGGGTATCGCGGCCCTCGTACCCGCGGGCTTCTCGCTGGAAAACCATGAGATCTTCCTTTCCGGTACCTGCGCCCACTGCAAGGAGGCAACCCTATGATTCCTCGCCCCAACCCATGTCCCGCTAAGGCGCTCGCCTCGGCATTCGCCGCTCTCTCGCTCGCGTTCGTTCCTTCCGCGCTCGCCCAGAAGAAGGGGCATACCCATAAAGCGCATTCCCACGGGCACGCCAAACTCTCGCTGGTGGCCGAAGGAAACAAACTCACTGCGACCCTCGAATCACCCGCTGACTCTATTTATGGGTTCGAGCACGAAGCCAAGAAGCCCGCCGACATGAAGACCCGCGACGAGGCCATGGCTCGCCTCAAGTCCGATTTTCCAAAGATGGTGGCGCTCGAAGAGCGGCTCGGTTGCACCTTCGCCGAATCGAAGGTCGAGCCTTTCGTCGCCGGGAGCGACGGCCACGGGGAGGTGCGCGCCGAGTTCGTCGCGACGTGCAAGAGCCCGCTCGCGGGATCGCAGGCGTCGTTCGGGTTCAGCCGAGCCTTCCGCCGCTTGAAGAAGTTGGAAGTCATCGTGCTCTCGGGCGACAAACAAACAGGAGCCGAAATCAGGAACGACAAGGGGTCGGTGACGTTCTGAACGGAGACGAGCCCGATTCCCTCTACTCGACGAGCTTCCGGAAGGTCTCGCCGATGATAGGGAAGCGATCCAGAAGCTCCCTCACGAAAGCGAACGCCACTCCGGCCACCGAAATGAAGTACGCCCAGCTCGCGATGTGCATCACGTGCCCCAAAAGAGCCGCGACGCCATCGCGCGTGAGCAAAGCGACGGCGAAGAGCGTGATAGCCACGCCCGGGAGGGTGTTGGTGAACGGGATGACGGGAGGAATGGGAAGCGCGAGGGCCACCGACGATGAAATCATGGCGAGGCACGCCACCACACGGCCCGGGCCGACGACGAGCGGCGTGGCGCGGGGCTTGAGGTAGCGCTCGAGGCGTCCGACGTAGGACCGCCCTTTTTCGCCGATGGTGTGGACCATTTTTCCTTTGAGCTTCACGCGCTCCGTGACCGCCGGAAGGCGCGTGCGGCCCGGCAGGAGGATGCGCAGGGTGAGGGCGATGATAGCGGCACCGAAGGCCGTGGAGATGCCGGGGAGGGGCATGGGAAACAGGAACGGCAGGCAAAGGAACACGATGGTGAGCGGCGCCCCATCCTCGCCGAAAATGTCGTCGAGTGTCCGCAAACTCACGTCCTGGTCGGGTGGGATGCCCGCGAGGAGCTCGAATCGTTGAGAGAGCATCTGTTCCGTCCTCCGGGCGCGCGGCCTTCGCCCGACGCGCCGAACTCATTTGCGCCGAGTCATGGATTGAGCCCGAGCAGGAAACTTAGCACGAGCGCCAAGAACACGCATGCGGCGACACAGGATAGGAAACGTTCGCCCGTCCGCGCGAAAAGGAGCGCAGTGAGGAGGACGCGCGCAAGCGGCAGAGCCACGAGGAGCGCGAGGCCAGCGTAACAAACGAGGGGCGCCCAGGCGCCGCTCCTCGCGAGGGCGGAGATGCTCGCTGGGAGGGGGGAGGGCGCGTAGGTCGAGAGAGAGCCGTAGGAGTGCCCCTCCAAACCCAGGCTCCCGACCCATCCGATCGCGATGAGTGTTCCCGCGGCCAACACGCCGATTCGGAGGAGGCGTGCGATGGCCAGCTCGAGCTTGGCGATATCGTGGCTCCCTGTGGCTGGCCTCAAGACAACCCCTCCGTAATCATCCGAGCGGCCACCACGAGCAGGACGACAACGAACACGAGACGTAACGCGCGCGCGGGTATGCGCACCATCGCGCGCGCGCCGAGCCACGACCCGGCGATGACGCCTAGGGCCACTGGTGCTGCGATTTCGGGGCGCACATCTCCCCGCACGAGATAGGCGCCCGAGCTCGCCGAAGCCGTAACGCCGATCATGAAATTCGAGGTCGCTGAAGAGACCTTCATGGGCAGCTTCATGGCGCCGTCCATAGCGAGCACCTTGAAGATACCGCTCCCGATGCCTAGCAGCGCGGAGAGCGCGCCCGCCACGCCCATAGTGGCGAGGCCGAACGGGACGTTGGCAACTTTGTAAGCCAGCAGCGTTCCGTCGGGGCTTGGGTACGACGACGCCAAACCGAGACGCGCGGACCAAGGATGATCGTTGTGGGTCGATGCGTCGTGCCGACGGCGCAGCATCATGACGGCCGAGAAGGCGAGGACTCCGCCGAAGAGCAGATGCAAGAAGCGCTCGTTGGCGAGGCCTGAGAGGAGGAAACCGACCACTGCCCCGGCCACGGTTCCGACTTCCAGAATCACCGCGAGGCGGATGTTGGTGAGGTTGTCGCGCAGGAAGCTTGCTGCCGCGCCCGAAGACGTCGCGACGACCGAGACCAGGCTCGCCGCGATGGCGTAACGGATGTCGACACCTAGCGCGAGGGTGAGGACGGGAACCAAGATGATGCCCCCACCAAGGCCCAGGAGGGCACCGAGGAATCCGGCGGCCACGGAGATAGCCAACAGCAAGAGGGATATCACGAGGAGCGGGAGATCATGGGTTGGGATCCTAGTTCACGTCGTCGTCTTGAGTCTCGGCCGCGAGGGTGAAGGCGCCATCGGGTCGACAATGGATTCCGTCCTGCGCCTCGATCTCAGGGCGGCGCGTAGGGCGCTTTTCAGCGCACTCCGCCTTCACGCGTTCGCACTCGGCCTTGTCCTTACTCGTCCCGCAATCGCCACCCGTCAAGGCGGCTGGGTTGGAGATGCCATAAAATTCGTTGAGCTTGGCTTGAATGTAAGGTGTTGGCGGGTGCTGAAGGAGTGCGAATTTGAAGAGGTCGCCTTGATTCGCAAAGAGCCATTCAAACGGTCGGGGGGCATCGGTAACCTTTCCTTTCAGGTATGCCGCTTTGTCTCCGTAGTCTAAAGGCGCGTAGGGCTTGCCTTTGGCGTCTTTCGCTACGAGAGGGAGTTCTGCGGGGTTGGCGGCGCGCCCGTCGTTGAGGCAGAAAAATCCGGCGTGCCCGGACGCCTCGAATGGTTTCTGCGTAGTGGGATCGATGGCGCTAAGGGGGCCCCTCTTGATGAACTGAGTCCTCGGAGCATTGTCGTCGAGCAAGCGTGAGTCCAGTTGAAGCAGCTGCCCCCGCAAGGAGTAGGTGAAGCACGCGCGGATGCCCGAATGCAGCCACATTCGCGCTTTCGGGTCGTTGACCATGGCCTGGCGCCAGTCGCGGTACTCCTCGTCGTCCAGCCGCGCTTTGTCCGTTGTAGGATCCTTGCCCAGAGGGCTCTGCTTGACGCCCGTTTTGAATGCGGAGCCGAACTTCTTGCCCGCCACGGCGACGGCGTTGACATCAGCATCGGGCATGTATCCCGGTAGCGTGCAGTAGTAGTGGTGCGAGAGATGCGAAAGCGGGAGTCCACCGGTGGCTGTGCTCGAATTGTTCTTGAGGCATCGTTCGAGCGCGTCGAAGGCCACCTTTTCGCCTTCGTTGTCGAAGTAGTCGTAAAGGGCCCCGTCGGTGATGCCGTATTTCGATTCGAGGACGGAGGCTCTCCAGAATCGTTTACGATTCTCCTCCATCTTTGCGAAAACGGCATCCACGGTAGAGCAATAGTTATTGATGGGCATGTCCTTGAGCTGCGGAATCTTTTGGAACTCCGTGCCACCGTCTTGGCACGACGGGAAGGCTGGCGCCGCCGGAGCGGCCGGCGGGGCCTTCTTCTTGTTCGCGACCAGCGAATCGGTGTTGAAGTCGCGCGTCTGGCAGGAAGTCAGCCACGCCGAAGCTCCCACGAGAATGGTGAGCGTTGTGGCTCTGACAGGGGCGGGCGAAATCGATGAACGGCGAGCGGGGACAGTGCGCATGTCGGGGCTCCGTCGAGGGGGTATCGCGGGTGCGATGGAATGGTTGGAAATTTTGCGTTCCGTTGTTTTTGAGTGAAGTGCCTATAAGGTACCAGCGCTTGTCGGTCTTGGGCAAGGCCGACAAGGTCCCTCGCCCCGCCCTCCTGGCCTGATTCGTTTTTTGACTGGCGAGTGGCGCATGCCCGAGGCCACAGGGGGTGATGAGTCCCGTTTTTCTCCGTGGCGGCCCTCCGGATTTTCCGATTGTTTCGTCCCGCGAATCGAAGGGATTTCTCCCTTTGGGGGAGGCGCCCGATGGGGAGACGCTCGCGCGCTTGCTTGGTGAGGAATGGGGAATGCGTGAGCCCATCCGAACTGTTGAGTGTGTGGGATCGGGTGCCCTAAAGCGGGGACGGAATCGCTGGGTCACCACAACTCGAAAAAATCTTGTCAAGAAACGACCTGGAACAGTCGATACCACGCGTAAGTGAGGTTAATTTTGGGGGCTGTATGACGATGGGTAAGATCGGTACCTAGATGGGCCTGTGTCACGAGGCCGACCAGTCGAGGCGACCGAGGCGAGAGCCGACGCAGTGGACATGCGGGTCCATGAGGAGGCCGAGCCCGATGGGCAACGACGACTGGTCGGCCTCGTGACACAGGCCCACTGTGGCCGACCTCAATAACGTTGGCCGGACGGCGCACGAGGTTCGCCATCAACCTGCAAATGAAACATACAGGGTAACGGGGAAGGACGATGACGGAGCCACGCTCGTGGTTGTGGTTGCCATCCGCAACGAGCAGCTTGTTATCGTGACCGCACACCGGAGAGGAGTTGAGCTGTGGCGCAAACTGGGACTTACTCTATTCGAGGTATCGACTACCTCCGTGTCGTGGGTATCCCCCTTCGAGACACAGACCTAGGTCCCGTGTGGACCTTGGAGCTTGGCGTCGTCGAGCGCCTGTTCGCCTCTGCACTCATCCGACTTCGCGCACCCCTGCGAGGCATCGAGCTGAAGTACTTGCGTAAGGTTCTAGGCCTGTCGCTTGCGGCGCTCGGAGAGCAGTTGGGTGTGTCGGATGTCACGGTGCTCAACTGGGAGAGGGCCGAGGAGAAACGGCTGGACCTCGCGACAGAAGTCGCGATGCGCGCGTTCTTCGCTGAGAGGCTTGGCGTCGTGCTCGAGGGAACCCCCACTGCCCTTCGGGGGGCGGACGCTGCTCCCGAGATTCCGGTGGAGCTTCCGGCTGCTTCCTAGTTGAAGTGCCGGGAGCTAGGCCAGATGTGTCAGGCGCCGTGCTCCTCCACGGCCCGCAGGAGTGCGGCGACCTCGGTGTCGCTGAGGGTCCGTTCGCTGGCTCGCCCCAGGCTAATTCGCCTTGTTTTTGCTTCCGTCCTCCACTGCGTTGAGGAGGGCATCCACCTCCGCCTGGGTGAGGGGCCCGGCAACATCGCCATCCTCGTCAGGACCACCCCCTCGTGGCGTCCTGCCGCACGGAGAGCCCTTGCGGAATACTCCATCAGGCCGAGGTCGACTGTGACCCCGCGGGGAAAGCAAAGAATGTGGATGGGCCCCTGTCGACGTGGTCGGTCCCGCCCCTCCGGGAAGAAGAGCGGAAGCGGGGTGTTTTCCTGGACGGCGTGCCCATCGACTGTCAGTCGGCCGCACGAAAGGTAGACCGAGAGCGAGGTGCTGCCCGCGTAGTCGTCGGGTGTGACCTTCGCGTAGTGGTTCGTGAGCATGGCCAGGCTTCCGTGACCCAAACGCTCCATGACCTCGAGCATAGGGACACCCGCCAGGAGGAGTGAGACCGCCGCTGTTGGTCGGAACCGTTTCCTTTCGACTCCCTGCGGAAGTGCGGCCCCAGCCTCCAACAACGGTATACAGGTGCGCAGAGCGAGGCTGGCCGCTGGGGTACGGTTTGTTTTGGTTTTCGTCACAACACGCGACAGGACGAGGGAACCTCCTGCGAGGGCCTTGGGCGTCAAGCGCTCCGCCTTGCCCGCGCGGAACCCATGGCTCAAGTAGCAGATACTCAGCGCAAGCTGTGCGAGACTGTCGCAAGCCGACACGAGGGATTCTCTTTAGGGCGGCATCGAACCACACAAGAAATTCGCTCTCGGTGCGGGGGATGGCCCCCGCCCGCGCCGCGAGGCGTCCGAGGGTGAGGTAGAAGTTTTGGTCCTTGGCGTTCACCCGCTGCGCGTAGAGTGCGGCCAGGATGCGGGCCGAAAGCTCTCCCTCCCACGGAACGCCCTGCTTGAGGTTCGTGGCAAGACCGCGGAAGTGGTCGTCGTCCTCCTTCTCGCTGCGCGCCGCGCTGGCATCGAAGGTGGTGGCGAACTGCTGTGCGGCGGCGAGGGAGTGGAAGGAGGCAACGGGGGTTCGCGCGTGGACGACGTTATTCGCTTCGGGCGATTTTGCAGTGTCCTACCAGCCAGGTGTTACGATGTGGTGCGTAACTAATAAAAATATGGTGCTCACGGCCGGACTCGAACCGGCACGGCCTTGCGGCCTGCGGATTTTAAGTCCGCTGCGTCTACCAATTTCGCCACGTGAGCAAGCGGGAGTGCGTGGATGACTGTTTACCGCACGAGGATGGACGAGGCAACCGTCCCGCGCGCCTGCTTGCCGCGCGCACGTCTCTTGTGGAACAGTGGCGCGCATTCACCTCCCGCAAACATCCGCCTCCCTGAAATTGAGGAGTCCGCCATATGAGCACCCCCATCAGTTCCTCCGCGCCGCAGCCGACCTCGGCGACCCCGGCGG
The DNA here is from genome assembly GCA_044356935.1 of Silvanigrellaceae bacterium. Taxonomy (GTDB): domain Bacteria; phylum Bdellovibrionota_B; class Oligoflexia; order Silvanigrellales; family Silvanigrellaceae; genus JADCJN01. Next base: position 11,381 of record JBIKVI010000035.1, read on the forward strand.
TCTCTCCACCTCCCGTCGACGTGGCCGCGTCCATCCGCGCGGCCTACGCTCCTGGTCTTCTCCAGGGCAAGGTGGCACTCGTCACGGGCGCCTCGCGCGGCATCGGCAGGGCCATCGCCGTGGCGTTTGGCACCCTGGGGGCCGAGGTCATCGTCAATTATGCGGGCAACGAGGCGGCCGCGGCAGAAACGCTGCGCGCCATCGAAGCCGCCGGCGGACGCGGTCGCTTGGCCCGCTTCGACGTGAGCGACTTCACCGGCGTGCAGGAGGCCCTCAAGGCGCTTGAAAAGGAAATGGGGGGCATCGATATCCTCGTGAACAACGCGGGCGTTTCGCGCGACAATCTGCTTGTGAAGTTCAAGGAGGACGAGTGGGACGCCAATCTCGACACGAACCTCAAGGGCGCGTTCGCGTGCGCCCGCGCCGTGGCCATGGGAATGATGAGGAAGCGGGCGGGTAAAATCATCAACCTGAGCTCCGTCATCGGCATCATGGGCAACGCGGGGCAAGTGGCCTACGCCGCGAGCAAGGCCGGCGTGCTTGGGCTCACAAAAAGCCTCGCCAAGGAACTCGCGACCCGCAACGTGCAGGTCAACGCCATCGCGCCCGGTTTCATAAGCACCGACATGACCGCGGCGCACGGGGAGAAGCTCGTGGCCTCCGTGCTCGCGCAGATTCCCATGGAGCGCCTAGGAGATCCGGTGGAAATCGCGCGCATGGCCGTGTTCCTCGCTTCGCCCCTCTCCGACTACGTGACCGGCCAGACCTTCGCCGTCGACGGCGGCATGACCATGGCTTGAGGCGACACAGCTCCCTTTCCCACAGGAGATTCGCATGAACACCCCGCAGTCCGCCCCCGAACCCAAATTGCAGAAGCCGGGCGCGGGACTCCCGTGGCTCGAAGGCGTCGTGCTTCGTTACGTTCTGTTCCCGAGCTCGTTGCGCAAGTCGACGTGGGAGTCCAACGCGGCGCGATTTGCTCGGGAGGGCGAGAAGATCCTCGCGCGCATCGAGGGCCTCTCCGACGAGGATCTCGCTAGGCGCGTGCTCGTGGCCCGACTCCAGGGCATGGAGGACAGTTCACGCCATTGGAGCGTGGCCATGACGGTGGAGCATCTCATGATGGTCGGCCGCGCCATGGGCAAGGTCATCGTCGATCTCTCGCACGGTCGCACTCCGCCCGGTCGACCCGAAGTCGCGGCGTTCAAGCCCGCCGTTCCCGCGCAGGCGCGCGCTACTGTGGAGGAGTTTAGGAGGTTCGTCGCCGAGCACGTCGCGAGCGTCGAGTCGTCCATGGGTTCCAAGGAATCCCTCACGCGTTTTGCGCACCCTTGGCTCGGGTCGACCACTCTCCAGGGGTGGATGTGGCTCATGGCCAGCCACCAAGGCGTTCATCGCAGGCAGGTAGACGCCATCCTAGCGGGGCTCGGCACTCGTTCTTCCTGAGACCCACAAAATCCGCTCTCAGGCGCCGCCGCGCACGAAAGTCACCGCGAACATGGTGTCGGCATCCTGATCGGGGGCTCCGAGAAGCGCGTTCGACACGAGGCGGAAATCGGGGCAAGAGGCGAGGAACCTCTCGGCGATGGATTCGTTTTCGTCCACCAACCAGCTGCAGGTGGAGTAGACGAGCCGTCCACCCGGGCGCACCGCCTCGCTGGCACGCGTAAGCAGCTGGAGCTGCAAGGTGCCAAGGTTGGTGATGTTCTGAGGGAGGGTTCGGTATTTGGCGTCGGGATTGCGTCGCCAGGTGCCGCTCGAGGAGCAGGGGGCATCCACGAGGACCCAGTCGAATCCCGCGCGCCTCGCGATCTCCTTTGGAAACACGGGGAGCGATTCTCCCTGCCAAGGCACGCAACGGATGTTGAAGAACCCGGCGCGCCGAGCGCGTTTCTTTACCTCGTCGAGCTTGTACTCTCGTACGTCGGAGGCATAAATGACCCCCTTGTTTCGTGCGCGCGCCGCTATCTGCATGGTTTTTCCGCCGCCACCCGCGCAGCAGTCCCAAACGGTGTCCCCGGGTTGGTTGTCCACAGCACGGCCGATGCCTTGGCTCGCGAGGTCCTGGATTTCGAAAAGCCCGTTACGGTAGCTGGATGTGGCGAAGATTCCTTTGGCGCCGGTCGCCTTGAGAGCGTCGGGTCCCACCAGCGTGGTTTCGAACGTTTCCGCATGGAGTTCCGCAACCACCTCGGTGGCACGTTCGGGGGAGTTGAGCCTCAGCCACAAGGGCGAGCGGGAGTTTTGCATGGACACGAAACGCTCGAGGGTTTCGCCGTCCCATGCCGACAATCGGGCTCGCGCAAGGAGCGGAGCCGCGTACCACATCGGGATGCCCGCCTTCAGGAGGAGGTAACGCAAGGGGGCTTCCAGGGCCGCGAGGGTGGAGTCGTCGGAGCCCGTCAGCTGACCGGCATCGCGAATGCGCGATGCGGCCTCGTCGCAGCGCAGGAGGAATGCCTCGAGGCGCGCGCTCATTTCCGCGTGCGAGGGTTCTCGCGCGAGCGACGCCTCGAGCGACTCGACGAGAGCGACATCGTCGGGTGTCGCCATCCGCCCTTGCGCTTCGTGGACATGTCGCAAACCCACTGCGACGAAGAAGCGCTCCGCGCTTGCGCGACGCCATGCGGCCTGCACGGCATCGAGGTCGGGGTAACGTGCGCGAAAGGCCTCGAGGTCATTTCCTGCGTTGTCTTCCAGGAACAAAGCCAGGAGTCCGTATCGTACGGCGGAGAACATCATCTCCGCGTACCACTTGCGATCGCGACTCCCGTACTTCGCATTGCGGCGAAACTCCTCCGAGAGCCACCTATCGACCTGGGGGAACGGCTCGCGTTCGAGCAGGGCGGCCCAAAGGCGCCGCAGCTCGCGCCCACGGACCGCCAGCAAAGGATTATTTTTCGTCGTCGAAGTCGATGCCATCGTCCCAATCCATCCCTTCGGCTCCGGCGTCGCCGCCAGCGTCGTCGTCCTCGAAAATCATGTCGCGCAGGTCTTGGTCGTGCGCTCGCGGCGATACGTTGGGAGCGAGCTGCTTGCGCGCCTTTGACCCGTCGCCCTTCTTTCCGCCCGAGCGTTCGCCGTCGGCGTCGAGCGGGTTACGAGAACGCTCGCGGAAGATGACCGAGATGGGCACCTTGTCGAAAGCGAACGCCGCGCGCAGTTCGTTCTCCACGAAACGCTTGTAGGAGAAGTGGAGATCCTGCGGATCGGAACAGAAGATAACGAAACGCGGCGGCGTGGAGCCGACTTGGGTGGCGTAGAAGAACTTGATGCGGCGCGAGCGGCCCTTCGTGAGGGGCGGAGTGTGCTTGAGAAGGATGTCCTTGAGGGCGCGATTGACCTCGCCCGTGCTCACGCGCTTTCGCGACTGGTCGTGGAGCTCGATGCACGCGGGGAGGATGCGGCTCACCCGCTGGTTCTCCTCGGCGCTCGTGAAGAGAACCGGAGCGTAACGGATGTAGCGCAGCGCCTCGTGGAGCTTCTCTGTGAACTCCTTGACGCTCTTGGAGTGCTTGTCCTCGATGAGGTCCCATTTGTTGACGACCACGAGGATGGGCTTGCGCAGTTCGAAAGCGTAGCCCGCCACACGCGCATCGCCCTCGGTGGGGCCTTCGTTGGCGTCAATGACGAGCACGGCAACGTCGCACTCCTCGAGGCAGGTGACCGAGCGCAGAGCCGAGAATTTCTCGAGATTGTCGACCATGCGGCTCTTGCGTCGGATGCCCGCCGTGTCGAGCACGGTAAACTCGCGCTCGAACGCGCGAACGGAAACATCGACGGTGTCGCGCGTCGTGCCCGGGCGCGGGTCGACGATGCTGCGCGTCTCGCCGACGATGCGGTTGAGGATGGAACTCTTGCCCACGTTCGGACGGCCGATGAGGGCGAGCTTTATGGCGTTGTCGCCTTCCGCGCGCATCTTGGGGAGCTCGTCGAGCACACCGAGGGCGTCTTCGAGAAGGTCGCCTACGCCGCGGTTGTGCTCTGCGCTCACCGGATAGATGCGATCAACGCCGAGCTTGCGGAAATCCTCGGCCAGGAAGTCGTCTTTGGGGAGGTCGCACTTGTTGCAAGCCACGACGAACTTCTTGTCGGCCCGGCGCAAGCGGCGCACGAGGTCGGCGTCGACGGGATGGAGGCCTTCGCGGCCGTCGACGACGAACACGACGGAGTCTGCCTCCTCGATGGCGAGTTCGGCCTGTTCCACGAGCTGCTTTTTGATGTTGTCTTGGGAGGTGGGTTCGAAGCCACCCGTGTCGCAGAGGTAGAACGGTCGTCCATCATACTGCGCGCGCGCGAAGATGCGATCGCGCGTCACGCCGGGCTCGTCGTGTACGAGACTTTTGCGTTCGCGGATGATGCGGTTGAAGAGCGTGCTCTTGCCCACGTTGGGTCGACCGACGATGGCCACAAGACGGGTGTAGGTGCGTGCCGGCATGGCGGAAGTCTCGTTTCTCAAGCGGTTGGGGAGGGGATGTCTTTCAAGGGAGGGATGACGAACCGGCGCGCTTTCGCAATCCCTCGCGCCAATTGGCGAGTGTCTGATCCTCGTAGCGCGCGGGGTCGCCGTTCCAGACGGCCGAGTGCCCGCCGTTCTCGAAGATTTCGAGGCGGGCCGGAGCGCCGCTAGGAAGCGCGGCGAAAAACTCATCGATCATGGATCGCGGCACGAGGTCGTCCTTCTCCGACCACTGCACGAGCACCGGCAGGCGCACGTCGCGCGCTGAGTCGATGGGGCGGCATGCCTCGAAATTCACGTCCGCGCGCCAGCTCGCGAGGGCGAGCCCGAGGTCGATGAAAAGGTCGGGCACCGGGGGGCGGTGAGGGGAGCGCATGACGATGTCTCGCACCGAGGAGATGGGGTTCTCGAGGCTCACGGCGACCACACGGCGGGCGAGGTCGGAGGCGAGGATCCGTGGCATGGCATTTGTGAGGGCCATGGCCCCCATGGAAGTGGCGTGGAGGTAGAGGTCACGCCCTGGGTGGCGCGTCATGAGGTCATCGACCACCGCGGCGACGTCGGCGTCCTCTCGGCAGCCGTAGGCGGCGCCACGTCCATCGTGTTGCGACTCGCCATGATTAGAGAGATCCATGGCGACGAGTTGGAATCCGAGCCGTTCCGCCATCTTGACGTACCTAGCGCCATGGAGCGTGTTGCCGCTCACGCCGTGGATGTGGAGGAAGAGCGGCGCTCCCAAAGGCAGCGATGCCGGCGCGTCATAAACCGCGTAGTGGATCTCCATCGCATGAGCGGCTCTCACACGGTGGTTTTGGCGCGGCAGTCGGGTGGCGTCCTCGCAAGAGACGTCGATAGGAGTGTGAGGGGGCGTGCCAGGACGGAGGTCGGCGTAAGCGGAATCCTTGAGCCACGCGCTGCACGTGGGGGCTTCGGCCGTCTCCCAGTCGGAGCGCGGTTTATCGCGGAAAAGCAGGAGCCCGGAAAGGTAATACGCCGCGCCCCCGAGAGCAGCGACGCCAACCAGGATGAGGATGAACAACCCTCTCAAAACCTTGGTCATGGGTTCTCCATTGAGGAAGAGACCGACATCGAACTCGATGCCATAGCCCAGGCCACCTGGGTCCTCAATGCTTTTCGGCGCTTTCAGCGCGAAGCGGCAACCCGGAGCAGAGCGTCGAGCTCCTTGAAATCGAAGGGCTTGGAAAGATACGCATCGGCGACCCGCCCGTCGGCGCCCTGCGCGAGGGCAGCCGGGGCTCCGCTCGCGACGATGGTCATGGGCGATGCCTCGAGAGCGTGGGCGAAGCCCAACACGTCGCCTCCATTGCCATCGGGCAGCGTGAAATCGGTAATCACGAGCGCGAATGTCAGGGACGCCAGGCATTCGCGGGCCTCCGCGACCGAGCCGACGGGGGTTACGCGCCAACCCTTCCTGCCTATCCACATGGCCAGGGCCTCCCGCAGGTCCTCCTCGTCATCGACCAAAAGGCAGTGGGGAGAAGTCGCTGTTGCAGGAGGGCAGGACGTCATGGGGCCTTTCGAAGGGCATTCAGTACTTCCAGACGCTCGCCATGAGCTGGAAGCCAGCGCCCGTTGAGAAGAAGAGCACCGTGTCACCGCGGCGAATAAGCGGCTCGACGACGGTGAAGTGGTGGAGATTGGCGGGGACCGACGCGGTAATGAGGTTGCCGTACCGGGGGAATGTATGCAGGACGGATTCCGCCCGCAAGCCGGTGTCGCCGGCCCACTTATGCATTATTCCCCCGCTGGGCTGGGCGGAGACGAACCAGTCCACCTCTTGGGGACGCAACCTGGCGGCGTCCAGGACTCCTCGACACAAAGCAGGGACGTCGTCATAGAGGTAGTCCCGAAAGTCCGGACGAGGATTCGCCACGAGATACTCGCGTTCCCCGGTGGCGAACGTCGAGCGTGCCATCATCGCCTCGGCATGGACGGGCGAGCGGACTTCCCTATGACACAGGAGGTGATCGACCTCCGACGCCGAGAGGACCACCGCCGCTGCGCCGTCGCCGCCAGGACCCGCGTCTTCGTCGGGGCGCATGCCTCGGAGAACCCAATGGGCCACGTTGACCACAAGAACATGCCGGGCCGCCCCCGACCTGACGAAGGCCGCCGCGATGTTGGTCATGGCCAGGAAGCTCGCGCAGGCCGCATCGACGAAGTAGGCCGAGGCATTCTCGGCGCCCACCGCCGCGGCGATGGCGCAGGAGTCTTTGGGCGTCTCCCAGTCGTTGAACATCGCGTGGGTCAGGACGAGATCCACTTCCCGCGGCGCGATGCCCGCGCGTTCGATGGCCTCGCGCGCCGCGGCCGTGCCCAACTCGACCGCCGATTCCTCGCGCGCGATCCAGGCGTCGACGCCGCGGTCGTAGAGTTCACCGAGTTTTCCTTCGATGCCCGAATCCAACGGGCGGGTAAGGGAGGACTTTGGAGTCGCGGGGAGCCGAAACCCCGTGGACGTGATGCGAACACCTCGATGCCAATCCATGGGCTCGTTCCTTTCGGTTGTACCGCCGGGACCGGGCGCGTCCTCGCGTCCTCGCGTCCGAGGAAAGGATAGGTCCGGTTCGCCCGTTCGTAAAGGAACACACCCTCGGGGATCATTCCTGTGGAGGCGTGGCGGCTCGGAGCGTGAGGACGAAACATGTGTGCTTACCGCCGCGCGCCAGCTCCAGCGAACCGCCGTTGGCCTCCGCGAATCGCTTCGACAAGCTGAGGCCGAGGCCAGTGCCCTTTCCGGGAGACTTGGTCGTGAAGAACGGACGCATGATGGCACGAGCCGTCTCGTCGGGAATGCCGGTGCCCGAGTCGGTGACCCGGACTCTTGCGTGGACGGGATCGGACTCCACCCGGATCTCTATCCACCTCTCTTGGAGGGGCGATACGGCGTCGAACGCGTTGTTGACAAGGTTCATGACGACCTGCGTGACGTCGGTTTCGCTCGCGTAGGCGTGGTGCGCCGCCTCCAAGCCCACGACCCGCAAATCCACGCCCCGTTGGCGGCACTTCTCCAAAGCGAGCTCCGCGACCGCACGTGCGACATCGGACAGTGAGATGACCCTCGTGACTTTGCCTTCGTCGCGGTAAGAGAGTTTCTTGAGGGAGTCGAGGATGCGGGTGATGCGATCGACGTTGCGAGCCACGACGCTCAACGAATTCTTGACGTCGCTCTTGAAGTCATCGGGAAGCTCGGCGAGTTCGTCGACGCCCATGTCGATGAGATGGGCCTTGAGCGAGATGCTCGCGAGCGGATTGCGGATTTCGTGCGCGATTCCCGCGGCGAGCTCGCCGAGCGTGGCGAGATAGGAGACCTGCGCGACTTCCAGCGTGCGCTCCTCGAGTGCGTTCTGCACCTGTTCTCGCGTCGAGATTTCTGCCTCGAGGGCGCGCGAGCGCAAGACGAGCTCGGCGTTCAATTGGAAGAGTTCGTCGCGCAAGGCCACAGTCAGGAAGCACACGGAGAGCGCCGCGCCGAGGTTCATGAGGTTGTCGGTGAGAATGGTGTCCGGCAAGATTCCCTTCAACGTGAGGCTGTAGAGCAACATTCCGCAGCAGTAAATGCCTTGCGATAGGACGAAGAACCGTGCTCCCACCCGGTCGCGCGCGCGCGCGATGGCGATGAGGAGGGCCGTTGAGATGCTCGCCATGCCTAGGGCGGTGGCGGCGGCCTCGGTGAAGGCGTCGGCACGCACCAGCGCTAAGATGACGTTGGCGCAAATGGCGATGATGAGCGCCCGGGTAACGAAGTCGGCGATGGGCGAGTTGGAGTCGCGCACGTCGAGGGTCTTTCTCGCCAGGAGAAGGAAGGTTATGATCATGGCGCCGCCGAAAAGGTGCGGCAGCCGCGGCGCGAGGTACACGCCATCGGACAGCGGGACGACGTTGAACCACCCGTTGATGGTGGCAAAGAGCAGGAAGGTGAGGGCGCAATACACGCCGAGCAGGACGTGACCCGGATCGCGCCGCACCAGTCCGAGCACCAGCGCCAGGAATGCTGCCATGGCAACCGCGCCGAGCAGGATGAAGCTCAAAGCCAATTGCTGCTGAGTGACCTCCTGGAGTTGGGCCAAGGGAACAATAAAGGGCTGCAGCGCGTAGGGGGTGGGGCTTGAGACCCGCATGTGCAGCGGTGCGTCGAGATCGTCGACAGCGGGGTCCAAGTGGAAGGTCGTCTTCATGGTCCGCATGCCGCGCTCTTGCTTAGGAACCACGACTCCCCAACGTGCGGTTCTCTCGCCGCCATCAAGACCCGCGACGACGAGTTCTACGCGGTGAAGAAGCGCGTCGTCGAGCAGGACGATGAGTGGCTCGGTGCGCATGGCGTGTGGAACTTCGAAGCGGATCCAGGTTGGTTCGTCGGACTGACCGAAACCCGACCTCTCCGCGTGCGGTAGGGGTCTCCACGAGGTGTTTGGAGCCGGCTTCGTTGCGCCCGCGCCCGCGTCTGGCTGCTCGACGATCTTTCCCAGTTCCACGTCGACCGCGAATCGCGCCATGGGCCGATCAGGAATCGGCGCGAGATAAACAGACAGGGCGACAAGGGGCGCGAGCAGCGCGAAGAGCCAGCGCAGCCGCAGGTTCCAGGGTCGTTGGGCAGTCATCTCGCGCGGGATCTCCGGGTCATCTGGGAATCGCTTTCCGACGGGAATGGTTTCGGCGGGGAGAAGGTCGCCTTGAGTCTTCAAGGGGCTCCTATCTCGTTTTGCCTCCTGTCTGCTACTTTGCTTCTCTGTTACCTAAAGCCAAAATTGCTGTTGGAAAAGGACATATAAATCATGAACGTCGCCCAAGCGCTTCTTCACTTCCTCGCGAGGCACGGATGCGACACGCTTTTTGGCGTGCCCGGATACGCCAACAGTCTCTTGTTCCTCGAGACGAAGGGGGGCGCCCAGCCGCGGCCCATCCTTACGAAACACGAAGGCTCCGCCGCCTGGATGGCCTATGGTTACGCGCTCGCCGGCGACGGACGTTTTGGGGCGTGCACCGGGACGAGCGGGCCCGGAGCCACCAATCTCGTCACCGGGGTCGTCGGTGCGTTCATGAACTCCGTTCCCCTCCTGGTGCTCACCGGGCAGGTCGAACTCTCGAAGTTCGGTCGTGGAGCCTTCCAAGAACTTTCCGGTCAGGGCCCCCGTTCGGTGGACGTCATGAAGCTCTTCGGAACGACCACGAAGCTCAACCTCCAGCTGCGCGACGCCGCCGATCTCCCCAGCGCGCTCGAAGCGGTTCGAGAGGCGCTCTTCACCGGGCGCAAAGGGCCGGTGCACCTCAACATCCCCGTCGACGTGTTGCGCGCATCCGTACCCGATGGCTCGTGGTCGAATTCAGGACAGCCCGCGCTCATAGGAGCATCGGTCCTTGCGGAGAGCGTCCGCCGTGGCGCGCTCCATGGCGCGGTCGACGAGATCGCGTCCGCGCTCGGCATCGCGCGCTCACCACTGGTACTTTTCGGACGAGGATGCCACGGTTCCCGCGAGCTGGCCCGTCGCTTCGCGGATCTTTCTGGTGTGCCCGCGGCCACAACGCTCCAAGGCAAGGGCGTCCTTTGCGGCGAGGGCGATGGCCGTTACTTTGGTGTTGTGGGGACGGGAGGATCGCCGCGCGCCAACGGCTGGGTGCGGGGGCCGTGCGATCTCGTGTTGGCGGTGGGCACGTCGCTGGGCGAGTTTACGCTCGACGGGTTCTCGCCCACGGGTTTGTTGAGCAAAACAGTCATCCGGGTGGATGCCGACTCGCGTGAGTTCGCCAAGGCGCCTTTTGTCCGCGCGAACGTCGAGGCCGACGCCGGCGAATTCCTCGCGCTCCTCATCGATGCTTGGGAGGCCCGCTGCAAAGGACGCGCTGGAGCGAGCGGGGGCGGTCGCGCTCCCCATGGTTCCGCGGACTCTCGCGAAGCACGGGACGCGCGTGAGGCTGCCTTCGACGCATTCATGGCGGAGGTTCCCGTGAGCGTCCCCGTGGCCCGCGATCGTGAGGCGCGAGGGGTGGTGGCGCCCATGGACATCGTCGCAGCCGCTCAACGGGCCTTCCCCGCCGATGCGGTGTTCGTCGCCGATGCCGGCAATGCCGCGGTGTGGGCGGCCCATTACCTGACCTTGCGCCCGGGTCAGGAATTCCACATCGACATAAATCTAGCCTCCATGGGCAGCGGCATCCTCTCCTCGCTCGGGTATGCGTTGGCGGGAACGGGCCGGCGCGTCGCTTGCTTTGTGGGGGATGGGACGTTCTTTATGAACGGCGTCGAGATCTCAACGGCCGCAGACTACGGCATCGACGTTACCTGGCTGGTGTTCAACGACGGAAAGCTCGGGATGGTCGTCCAGGGAGATACCAATCGCTATGGATGGTCGGAGGCTTCCACGTTCGAGAACCACGATATTGCGGCATTGGCGCGCGCCTGTGGCGCCCACGCG